>JBCCLX010000092.1:0-12256 GCA_039026635.1 Pseudomonadota bacterium | reverse complement strand
GCGAAGCGCCGTTGAGAGATCGGCGAGGAAGGCGTCGAAATCGAGCGCGGCTGGTGCCCCATCCACGCGCAGCCGTCGATCGCCCACCTCGACATCCGCCACATGGCAGGCCGCGCAGTTGAGGCTGACGCGCTTCTCCATCCCCTCGCCCGCCGCCGCCAAGCCCACGGGAAGGTTATAGGGGTTGAGACCCGCCGCGCCGTCGCCCGAGGGCAGGAGACCATATTTCGCCAGATTGGCGGGGTCCGCGAAGAGCTGCGCGCCATCGGCGGTTTCGAGCGAGAGGAAATAAGCGAGCGGCATCAGATCGCCGCCCTGGCTCGTGTGGTAGAAGGCTTGGCGAATACCCTCGCTCCAGCCTTGGTCGAGCGTCTCGGCGCGGTCGATCCCGATGCAGGGGCGCGCGACATCGCGCCAATCGCCCTCGTTCAGGCAGGCGAGCACCTCGTCGGTCTCGTGCTTGGTGCGGCGGACGACGGTGGCCTGAGCGCGGGTGCCGCGCGGGTTTTGGAACCCTGGGAACCAGCCGAAGGCCCGCACGTTCCAGCGTCCGAACACCTCGTTGCCGCCCGGGTTCTGGGGCAGTGCCCCCACAGCGATCCCCTCTGCGGCGGCGATCTCGACGGCCGTCGCCTGCGGGTCGTCGGCCAGGTCGAGGGCCCGGCGCGTCTCCGTGTGGCAGCTCAGGCAATCGGTGTTGAAGAAGTGAGAGCGCGTGGCGTCGTTGATCACGGCGGCGATCTCGGCCACGTCCTCTGACGTGGTCGCGCTATCGAAAAGGGTGGTCGTGCTCACGCCATCACTGGCCATCGGCATCGGGATCGGCATCAGATTGGCGAGGCAGTCGACGGGCAGACGGTTGCGGCCGAGCCCAGCCGGCACGACCCGACCTTCCGGGAAGCTGCCGATGAAGCTCAGCGCCTGAGCGAAGCGGGGCTCGGTCTCCAGACCGGGCTGCGCGATGGCGGGGCTCGGGACCGGCGTGAGGCCCGTTACCGCCCCCGTCGCGTCACGCGTGGTCCGCATCGCAAAGAAGATCCAGGGTTCCGGGGCATTCGCCGGGATGCCGGCGATGGAAAGGGCGGAAAGGCGCGCTTCACTGAGATGCTCACCCAAGAAGCGCTGCAGTTCGTCGACGAGGAGTTCGGCCGTCTCGGCCCGGTCGAAGGCCGGATGCACGCCGAGGGGCGCCCCATCCGTCACCACACCTTCCGCCGCCAGCGTCTCTTTGATCCCGCGCAGATCCTCCAGCGCGGCGTCGAAGGCAGCGACATCCGCGCTGCTCGCAACGACGCGGAGCGGGCAAGCCTCAGTCGGCGCAGGGCGGCCGAAGGTATAGACCACATGCAGCGCCTTATCCGTCACCCGCGGCGCCGTTTCAGCATTCAGCACCGGCTGGACCACGAGGCGGATCTGCAGCTGCCGACCGAAGGGCGCGAAGGCGGGAGAGAGGCCCGGTGCGCCTGGATCGATGCGGATCGAGGCCACGTGCCAGGTCTGCCGCCCCGCCGCGCTGAAAATCTCCGTACCGATCTGGAAAACCCGATTATTGGCTCCGGTGTCGGTGACGCTGCCGAGCGCGCCCACAAGAGCGCCGGCTTTGCCGGCAAGCTCGGTGCTGAAGAGCGTCTCTGGCAGCGGGAGGCTCGCCTCGGCCGCTTCGTCGACACTCAAGGGAGCGTTGAGAAGGATCGACACGTCATTGGGCGCGAAACCCTCGCTGGCCTTCAGATCACCCGCGGCCAGCGCAAGAATGAAACAAGATAATATGAGATGACGCATTGAGACCTCCCTCTGACGCCGCCAGACGGTAGTTTATTGCGGACGGTGCTGCGTGTGAGGGCGATCACATACCCGAGTTTACGTAAGGGCTCGTGGTGCGACCCGCTTGCCATACCCAAGGTCATCCGCGGTTCTGCCGCAGGCCGCCGGTGGGAGCGCGATCTTTGTGCAGGATCTGGTCGGCTGGTCGTTAGACCTGAGCCCGGTCGTCCGGAGGGCTCCATAGGGCGTAACCGAAAAGGCCTCGGACATCCTCTGGTCAGACTCCTGTTACCATCAGGTGACAGCCATTTCCGCGAAAATGGGGCACACTCTTCCCGTTCTGGTTGTCTTTGCGCCCGCGACTCGTCCTTGTTCTTGCGCCCCAATCCACCTCTCTAAGGCATCGGCGCGCCCGCGCGATCGGTCCTTGGTGAGCCAAGAAGAGGGACAGTCATGCCCGAATTCACCGCCGCCACCGCAAGCCTCGATGTCACCGTTCGCAGCAGCTGGGCCGATGGCCTTGTCGCGGACCTCTCACTCACACCGGAGCAGGCGCTCAACGGCTGGCAGATCGAGTTCGACTATGCCGGCGACATCGTGAACATCTGGAACGCGCGCATCCTTTCGCGGTCTGGCGATCGGTATCTGGTCGAGGCGATGGACTACAACAGCGGCGTCGCCGCCGGTATGACGACGGTCTTCGGCTTTCAGGGGAGTGGGAGCGCGCAGGCCATCACCCCGGTCTCGATCAATGGCGCTTCCTTCGGCGAGGGTGATGGCGGCCCCCCACCGACCCCCGATCCTATGCCTGACCCCATGCCTGACCCGACGCCTGACCCCGATCCCGGGCCCGACCCCACCCCGGAGCCGGGACCCATGCCATCGCCCGATCCAACTCCTGCCCCAGGAGGCGGCCTCATTATAGACGGGCCCCTCACAACCGCCGGCAATCAGATCCTGGATGCGACCGGCGCGCCCGTCCAGATCCGCGCTGTCAATTGGTTCGGCGCGGAGAACGATGTGCGTGCGCCCCATGGGCTCTGGCAGCGCCCGATGACCGAGATGATGGACCAGATGGTGGCAGAGGGCTTCAACGCCATCCGCCTTCCCTTCTCAGTGGAGAACATTCTCGACAATCAGCCGGCCACCAGCGTGCAGGGGGACCCTTCGCTCGCGGGGCTCACGACCCTCGAGATCTTCGACCGCATCGTCGCCTATGCGGAGGAGATCGGGATCAAGATCATCCTCGATGCTCACCGCATCACCCAAGGAAACGGGGCCGAGGGGATCTGGTATGCGGGCGGTTTCGATGAGGACGACTGGATCGATGCCTGGCAGCTGCTGGCGAACCGCTATGGCGACTCGCCCGCCGTCATCGGCGCCGATCTCTTGAACGAGCCGCATTTGGGCACCTGGGGGACCGGCCAGCGCAACGATTGGGCGGCCGCCGCAGAGCTGGCCGGCAACGCGGTCCTCGATGTTGCCCCGGATTGGCTGATCGTCGTGGAGGGCATCGGCACCTATCAGGGCGACAACTATTGGTGGGGCGGTCAGCTGCAGGGGGTGCGCGACCGACCCGTGGAGCTCGCCGTCGACAACAAGCTCGTCTACTCGCCCCACGACTACCCGGCCTCGATCTTTCCGCAGCCGTGGTTCACCGACGGCTCGAACCTCTACGATGTGTTCCGCGAGAACTGGGGCTTCATCTATGAGGAAGAGATCGCGCCGGTGCTCCTCGGCGAGTTCGGCTCACGCCTGGAGAACCCCCTCGATCTGGCCTGGGCCGAGGCGATCACGAGCTATCTGGCCGGCGATTTCGACGGCGATGGCGTGAGCGATCTGGCGCCCGGCGCTGCGGGGCCGAGCTTTGCCTGGTGGTCCTGGAACCCGAACTCAGGGGACACGGGCGGCTACCTGCTCGACGATTGGACGACCGTGCGCCCGGAAGCGGCGGACCTCCTCGAGCCGCTTCTGGCCGCAGAACCCGCGGCCGATAGTGGCGCGGGCGACGACGCGGGCCATGATCACGGTGCAGGGGACGGGGCAGACCAAGATGCTGGCCATGGGGCTGGCCACGGGGCCGACCATGGCAGCGATCACGACCATCATCATGGAAATGATCACGGCGACCACCACGGCGACCACCAAGGCGGCCATCACGGCGGTGATCTGACCAACCCGATTGGCGGCACACCCCATGACCACCCGCGCATGCCCGGCGATACGCGTCCGCCGAGCGAGCCCGTGCAACAAACCAGCTTCGTCGACATCCATAGCTTCGGCAATTTTCACGGCAGCAGCAGCCACACGATGCACGACCAGCTCGACGGCGGCCGCACGCCCATCACAACCGAGGCGCTCGACGCCTATAATGGTCTGCGCTCGTTCCTCGGCCTGCCATCGGTTGAGCTCGAGGCCATCGGGCAATGGGCCTTCGACAACGACCTCACCAACAATGATCAGGCCTATGGCAACGATCTGATGGGGGTGGGCCTCTTCTATGCGATGCAGGGCGCCAAGGTGGGTTGGATCGATGATGCCGCTTTCGACCCGCAGATCCTCGCCGATGTGCAGCGGACCGCGCGGCTGGGCGATCCGGGCGATGTGATGGCCATGGTCGAAGCGCATGGCCATGCGGGGCTCGCCGCCTTCCTCGAGCAAACGGGCCTCGACGACAGCTTCATCAACACGTTGAAGATGGAGCCCCATTATGGCGGTTGGATGCATGGGCGGACCCACGGCGATATGGTCTTCCCGGGCGAGGGCGGGGCGGCGCTGGCCCGAGCGCATGACGTCAACCACCTGACGGTCCTCAGCCACGACCAAACCATGCCCTTCATGAACGACACTTTCGACTGGCCGCAATGGCCGGCGCTGGAGGTGCCCCACCCGGATGTGATCGACTATTTCCAGAGCATGGTGATCCTCGGCGATCCATTGGGTGACGCTTTGCCCGCCGGCACGACGATGGCCGGCCCGGTCGCTCAGACGCTGGCCAACCCCATCGCCCCCGCGGATCTCTTGCCCGGCGGGCTCGGCGACGCAGCCGGAGACCAAGCCGACGCGATCGAACACGCAACCGAGATCGGCGTCGCAGCGCCGGAGACGGATGCTCTAGACCTCAACCCTTTCGAGCCAGTCTTCTGAGACGTTTCGAAAAAGAGTATGGAGCCTCGTCGATGAGGAGAGCCTATCGATCGGCTGGGCTTGAACCTCAGCCGATCTGCAAGGGCAGGCGAGCACCGTGTCGTTGGTTAGATGGATCGCCCGTCCCTCGGGCTCAGCGCGAGCAGGTCCTATTGCCCCCTCGACGTCAGGAAACGCAAGCGGGATCGCTGCGAATGACCACCGGGCGCGCGACTGCTACCGCTTGCGCAGACACAGGAACGCGTCAGACAATGCCAGCCCGGGCCGTTCAGCGTCTGTGAATTTTGTTCTGTCGCTGGGCTGCGCCTGACATTACCCTCGGGCAACCATCTGCATGTCGTCGGTCCTTCCGAGGTCGACAGGTGCGGTGGGCGCGTCAGTCAACGAGCGGGGGAACCGATGAGCGAGATCAGCCGCGGGGCGCTATTCGGGAAGCTCGACAGGCTCGGATACAAGGCCATCGAGGGCGCGACGGTTTTCTGCAAGCTGCGCGGTAACCCCTATGTCGAGATCGTCCACTGGTTCCATCAGATCCTGCAGGACCATCCCGACAGCGATCTTCACCGCATCATTCAGCATTATGAGATCGATCCTGCCCGGCTGGCCGGCGATATCACGCGCGCTCTCGATGCGCTGCCGCGGGGCGCCTCTTCGATCAGCGATCTCTCGTCTCATCTGGAGCGGGCGGTCGAGCGGGCCTGGGTCTATGCCTCGCTCCTCTATGGGGCCGAGCGGGTGCGCACGGGCCATGTGGTGCTCGGTATGGTCAAGACGCCGGGGCTGCGCAGCGCGCTTCTCGACATCTCCAAGACTTTCGAGGTGATCGGCAGCGACGATATCTCGCGCCATTTCTCCCAGATCACCGCCGGCTCGCCCGAGGAGGCGATGGCGGGCGAAGGCGCGGGCGGCGGTGCGGTGCCGGGTGAGGCAGCCGGGGCGGTGCCCGCCGAGATGGGTAAGGAGGAGGCGCTCCAACGCTACTGCTCCGATCTTACCGCCAAGGCCGCCGAGGGTGAGATCGACCCGATCGTCGGCCGGGACGAGGAGATCCGGCAGCTGGTCGATGTGCTCATGCGCCGGCGCCAGAACAACCCGATCCTGACTGGCGAGGCGGGTGTCGGCAAAACCGCCGTTGTCGAAGGCTTCGCCCGCCGGATCGCGCGGGGCGATGTGCCGCCGGCGCTCGCGGATGCGCGGGTTTTGGCGCTCGATGTGGGCCTGCTTCAGGCAGGCGCCTCGATGAAGGGCGAGTTCGAGAACCGGCTGAAACAGGTGATCGAGGAGGTGCAATCGAGCCCTCGCCCCATCATCCTCTTCGTCGACGAGACCCACACTTTGGTGGGCGCTGGAGGCGCGGCTGGCACGGGCGATGCGGCCAATCTCTTGAAGCCGGCACTGGCGCGCGGGACGCTGCGCACCATCGGCGCCACCACCTGGGCCGAGTACAAGAAGCATATCGAGAAGGACCCCGCGCTGACCCGGCGCTTCCAGGTGGTTCAGGTCGATGAGCCGGATGAGAAACGTGCGATCCTGATGATGCGCGGTGTGGCCTCGACGCTGGAGGGGCATCACAAAGTCCAGATCCTGGATGAGGCGCTGGAGCAGGCGGTGAAGCTCTCGGCTCGCTACATCCCCGCCCGCCAGCTTCCCGATAAATCCGTGAGCGTCCTCGATACCGCCGCTGCCCGGGTGGCCATCAGCCAGCATGCGGTGCCGGCGGAGGTGGACGATGCGCGCAAGCGGATCGACGCGCTCAAGACCGAGCTGGAGATCATCGCCCGCGACGCGACCGCCGGCTATGACACCGAGGCGCGCGAGGAGGCGGTGGGGGCCGCGCTCGAGCATGAGGAGACGCGGCTCGCCGAGCTCGATGGGCGTTGGGAGGCGGAGAAGGCTGCTGTCGAGGAGGTCCTGCGCCTGAGGGCGCTGCTCCGCGAAGGGGCCCAGCCCGTCGACACGCCCGCGCCAGAGCTAGAGCCCGAGCCCGCGATGGCAGGTGCCGAGGCTGAGGTCGAGGCGGAGGCGCCGGCGACCGAACCGGAGGAAGAGGTCAATCCGCCCGAGCCACAGCCGCTGACCGGTCCCGAACGGGAGGCCGCGCTCGCCGAATTGCACGACGCGAATGCGCGGCTGAAGGAGCTGCAGGGCGAAAGCCCGCTCATCCTGCCCATCGTTGATGCCCAAGCCGTGGCGACCATCGTGGGCGATTGGACCGGCATTCCTGTTGGGCGCATGGTGAAGGATGAGATCGCGAGCGTCCTCAAGCTCGCCGACAGCCTGTCAAACCGCGTGATTGGCCAGGACCATGCGATGGAGATGATCGCAAAACGCGTGCAAACCGCGCGCGCCGGCCTCGACAGCCCCAACAAGCCCATTGGCGTCTTCATGCTCGCCGGCACCTCGGGCGTCGGCAAGACGGAGACGGCGCTCGCGCTCGCCGAAGCGCTCTATGGCGGCGAGCAGAACGTCATCACCATCAATATGTCCGAGTTTCAGGAGGCGCATACCGTCTCCTCGCTGAAGGGCGCGCCACCGGGCTATGTCGGCTATGGCGAGGGTGGGGTGCTCACCGAGGCGGTCCGACGTAAACCGTATTCTGTGGTGCTGCTCGATGAGGTCGAGAAGGCGCATAGCGATGTGCACGAGATCTTCTTCCAGGTCTTCGACAAGGGGCAGATGGACGATGGCGAAGGGCGCACCATCGATTTCCGCAACACGCTGATCCTGCTCACCTCGAATGCCGGCTCCGATGTGATCATGGAGATGTGCGCCGAGGGCCGCGAGCGGCCGGATCCCGAGGAGATCGCAACCGCGCTGCGCCGGCCGCTGCTCGATATCTTCCCCGCGGCGCTTCTCGGCCGTCTCGTCGTGATCCCCTACTACCCGCTCAACACCGAGATGATGGGCGAGATCACGCGGCTTCAGCTCGGCCGGATCGAGCGGCGGATCACAGAGGCCCATGGTGTGCCCGTCAGCTTCTCCGATGCTGTGGTCGACACCATCGTGGCGCGCTGCCGCGAGGTGGAGAGCGGTGGGCGCATGATCGACGCGATCCTGACCAACACGATGCTGCCGTCGATTTCGACCGAGTTTCTCACGCGCTTGATGGAGGGCCGCGAGATCTCGCAGGTCGCCGTCGATGTGACGGATGGCGCTTTCACCTACAGCTTCGACTGAGCGGGAGAGGGCGATGGCAGACGGCCGAGATAGCGATTTCGCCCCTCTTGCGGCGCTGACGGCCGGGGTGACGACCGGGCGGCTGGTCTCGGTCGGCGGTGCGCCCCTCGTGCGCGTAGGGGAGGCGGCGGCGCAGACGGCGCGCAGCATCGTTACTCTGGCGCCGAGCGATGCAGGGCGCGAGGTGCTGCTGGCCTTCGAGGGCGGTGATGCGGAGAAGCCGGTTATCCTCGGGTTGCTACAAACCGAGGCCACGACGGACACCGTGATCACCACTGAGGATGGTGCTGTGGTGATCGAGGCAGAGCAGCGGCTCATCCTTCGCTGCGGCAAGGCCAGCGTGATGCTCACGGCCGACGGTCGGATCGCGGTTCGCGGCGGCTATCTCGTTAGCGAAGCGACCGGCGCCAACCGCATTCGCGGTGCCTCGATCCACCTGAACTGAGCCGTTCAAGCGCCACGGCGGCTCCCTCAGTTCTCGTGGATCGTCGCTCCCTTCAGGGTCATCTTGCCGCCGGCTTTTGCCGTGACCTTCCCAGACGCGTCGATAACGACCTGGCTGCTCTTGATGTAGATCTTGCTCGACGTCATCACGATCTGGGAGCCACCAACCACAAGCTCGAGTTTGCTCCCCGCTTCGATCTTCACCGAGCCATCGGCCTTATGCGTGGAGTTGCCGTTGACCTGCACGCCCTGGTTGCCTTTCACCCCCACGGTCCTGCTGCCACCAACAGCCGTCGACTGACTGCTGGAGATGGTCCGGCCCTCGGACCCGCCGACGCCGGTGGTCAGGGAACCGCCGATGGTGACGCTGCGGCTCCCGCCGATCTGCCAGCCGTCAACGCCGCCGATCGCATGGTTTTGTGCGCCTCCCACCGACACGGTTCGGGCACCGCCCACGTTCTGGATCTGCGCCGCGCCGACACTGCGGGTCTCCGCGGTCGCCACACTGTCGGTTCGGCTCGATCCGATCGTGATGCTCTCGCTTGCGCCGACGGTCTGGGTGCGGTTGGCGCCGATGCTGAGGACGTCGTTGCTGCCGATCGTCACGGTGCGATCCACACCCACGATCGTCGTTTTATTGTTGCCCACATCTTCGTCGAGGTTCACGCCGACGCTATGCTTGGCCATATTGTCGATGCGTACGCTCTCGTCATGTTGGACGAGTTCGTTGCGGTCGTTCTTCACGAGGATCGTGTTGTCCTTCTCTGCCTGGAGATAGACTTCCTCCTCGCCCTTCAGGTCCTCGAAGCGCAGCTCGTTGAAGCCGCCGCCGCCGAGCGAGCTGTCGGTTTTCCAGCCCGATTGCGTCTTGTTGCCCGGCAGGCTGTAGGGCGGCATCTGGTCGGCATTATAGACACGGCCGGTGATCACGGGGCGGTTGGGGTCGCCCTCGATGAAGTCTACGATCACTTCGTGCCCGATCCGTGGAATGGCGATAAAGCCATAGCCAGAACCCGCCCAAGCTTGACTGACCCGCACCCAACAGGAGCTGCTCTCGTCATCGCCGCCCAGGCGATCCCAGTGGAACTGGACCTTCACACGCGCGAACTCGTCCGGATAGATCTCCTCGCCGGCGGGGCCGACCACCGTCGCCGTCTGCGGCCCGCGCATCACCGGATAGGGCGTGCGCCGCGGCGGGTGGTAGAGCGTGCTCGCCGGGATCGAGGTGAAGCGGACGTAATAGTCCTCGGTGTCCTGACCTTCGGCACCGCGCCCTTCCGCGCGACTGACCTGCCCCGTGCGATAGACCGGGTTCCAGATCGAATGAGAGGCTTCGATCACGAAGTGCTTGTCGTTTTGATCGAGGCGCGGGTAGTCGGCCAGTTCGAAGGTGCAGCCGCTGACCAGATCGCGCCGCGGCCCACCAGCCTCCACAGTCACATGGCTCGCCTGCATCTCAATGCGGCGGATATCGGCAATGGCATCGCCGCGCGCGAGCACGCGGTTCTCCCCGTCGATATGGGCGCCCGGGTGGCTGTAGACCTCACCACTGTCCTCCAGATGGCCGAGTGGCGCGCTCGAGACCGACATCAGCTCGGCGCCGGGCTGTTTGAAGTCGTAATCGACATGAGCGTAGGAGCCGCTGCGCACTGTCGAGCGCGGGATCCAGAGGTCGATGTGGTCTTCCTTCATCAACCCCCGACCCTGGGGTGAGCGGAAGAGGATGCGCGGCGGGGAGGCCGCATGGGTCCGCGCATCGGCATGATCGGCCAGCACCAGGGTGTGCCCGTCGGCGCTGTGCTCAAAGAAATAGTAGATCCCCTCATACTCGAGCAGCCGGCTAACGAAGTTCAGATCACTCTCATCGTACTGCACGACGTATTCGTAGGTCGGATAGCGCTGCTGCAGCCGCGTGTCGTAAACGGCGATCGAATGCTTGGAGAAGATCTTCTCGACGATCTCCACCGCCGTCTGATCCTGGAAGATCCGACAGTCCGTCGTGTGGCGCAGAAAGCCGAGCCAGGGGGAGAGGCGTGCCTCGTAGATCGCCGCGCTCTGCTCGAAATCGATCAGCGCAAAACTCTCGATCATGCCGGTGAACCAAACGGGGCCGTCGGCTATATCAACCTCAACGGAGGCCATACTGCCCAGCACATCGCCCGCCTCGATGTCGAAGTATTTGCTGATCAGGTAGAGGCGGTAGTCGAAGGGCTGGCTGACCCAGTCCTTGCCGGTGAAATGATGGAAACTGACTTCGTCGCCGAGATCGGTTTTCGCGGTAACAGCACGCTCGTTCACGTTGGGCCTCGCTGAAAACCTCGTTTATCAAAGGCTAATCCCCGGCTGTCCCAGCGTCAAATGATGATGCGCGGCGATGGTGCGCTCAGGGTGTCTCGTCGCAACGGATCTCGCTCAGCTCTGGCAGGATGGCGAGCACATTGTCCGGTCGTCCGAGATTGAGGGAGAAGACGAGCCTCAATGCGCCGAGCGAGAGGTCGCCGAGGCGCCGCCGCCCCTCGTCGCGCTCGCGCAGGCGTGCGTCGTCGAGCATGCGGAAGAAACCCCAGCCGCCGGGCCAATGCCAATCCGCCGGGCCCTCCTCGGTCTCGAGCAGGAGGCGGACGCCGTCCTCGGGGTTGGGGCCTGGCCAGGTGATCGAGAGGTCTCCTTCGGCCAGGAGATCATGCTCCGCACCGCCGAGCGCGAGCCGGGCGGTCAGGATCTCGGGGCTGCGGGCAACTAGGCTGAGCGCCATGGGGACGGTGGGCTCCGGCGCAGGGCTGGTGAAGAAGCGCTCGCGCAGGCTCGTGGCTGCGGCAAGGAAGGCGAGCGAGCTGGGCTCCGCGCCGACCGAGAGGGCCTCGGGCGTCCAGTTCATGCCCTCGGGGCTGGGGCGGGCCAGTCCCTGCAACGCCTCGCGGGAGAAACGGTCGACCGTGCCGCCCGGTCCGAAGAGTGCGGAGAGATCGACGAGCGGGACGGGTTCGCCGCTGCCAAAGGGATAGCGGCCGAGAACGGCGGTGCAGGCCGCGAAGGGCCCCTCCGCCCAGGCCTTATCCAGCCTGTTCTTGAGCTCGCTGAGCGTGGCCACGCTCGCCTGCAAGACCGTGTCCTGGAGCATCTCGCCGATCAGGAGCGGTGCGGTTGATCCCGGCGCGCGGAAGGCGGCGAGCATCGCTTCCGTCTCGGCCCGCGCGGCCGTCAGGCGCGCGATGGCGGTTCCCGGATCGCGGTCGAGCGCTGTGAGTGCCACGTTCAGCGTCGCAAAGAGCCTGCGCAGCCGATCTGGCCCATCGCTCTCGGCAAAGCGGAGGAGGGCGGTGAAGGCTGGATCGGGCGTGTCGGTGCCAATGGGATCCGGCAGATGGTCACGCAGCGCGGCGAGCAGCCCGTCGAGTGGCGAAGACGGTGCGCCGAGCACGGAGGTCACATCGGCTGCCGTTCCCGGATCGACGAAGGGGCGGGCGCGGAGTGTGGCGACCAGCGCCCGCCACCGCTTGCGGGTCTCGGCCGCCCTCGTGGCCGCAAGCCGATCGGGCGTCACCCCACGCGCGCCACTCGCGGCGACGCCGAGCCGCATAAGCCGGTCCTCGGCAGCACGCGTCAGTGCTTCCGGGTCCTCGGCCAGGAGTGCTGCACCGGGTGCTGTGAAGAGCGCAGGAATGCGCGGCGCCCCCTCAACGCCTGCGCCCGAGCGCTGGACAAAGGCACGGGGCGCATCGGG
>JBCCLX010000091.1:0-12277 GCA_039026635.1 Pseudomonadota bacterium | reverse complement strand
CACGCAGGGTGCGAGCTTCGAGAACGTCGTGGGCATTGCCCGGATCAAGTCGCGGATCGAAACACTGGGTCGTTGTAGCCCTAGCTGGTGGCGCAGCGTGCCGAGTTCGGACTTTCGGGGAACGCCGTCGCGCGCCGGCAGACCATGCGAGACCGCGCGGATCACCTGTTCGGCAGCGAGCTTCTGCACCGCCTCGTCGAGCTCCCTGAACCTCTCGATGCGGCTCTCATGATCCCAGTGCAGGAAGCCGCGAAGCGCCGGATCGGCGTCGATTGCGAGCGGTAGCCACCACGTGAAGTAGGCGGTCTCAAACTCGTTGGCGGTATTTTCGACTTTCCCATCACCAAGTGCGTCGATCAGGGCGCCGAGGCCGCGGCCGCGGGCGGCGCTTGCCTCCGCAACCCAGCGCGTCCAGTCGCGCAGTCGATCCTTCTCGGCGGCGACGTTTCGTGCCCAGGCGACGAGCCCACCGACGCCTTCGTCCTCGGGCATGCCGCCGGCGTTTTCCCGAAGCGCGGCCAGAGCAGACTGCCAATCTCCAAGCGCCTGCTTGAACGTGCCGACGGCTGTCAGCGCTTCGTGCGACCTGCCACGCGGATCGAGAAGGCCGGCGAGGGCCTGGGTTGATGCCTGCGTGTCGCGTGCTGCATCACCGATCTCACGGATGAGGGCCCGGATGTCTGCCGCATCTGTGAGCCACGTGCGCATCCGGGTCGTGTCGGTGTCCTCGCCGTCGAAGACCGGCAGTCCTGCCAGCGGCGTTCCCGTTACTTCCGGCAGGCGTTCGCGCATCGCGCGAAGCGCCGCGATATCCGTCTCTGGGTTGGCCGTGCCGCTGCGGGCATAGGTCTGCATCAGCTTCCGGACGCGACCCATCGCCATTTTTGAGAACGGCCAGGACTTCGCCTGCGCCTCCCGCCAATCGCGGTCGAGCTCGTCCAGAGGCATACGCATGATCTCCTCGTCCGGGTACTCGGCCGAGAGCTTGTGCCGCTCCTCTCGCAGGGCAGTAATCGCAGCGCCGAGCCGTTCCACTGCGGCATCGTACCGACCGAATTCCTCGTCGAGCGCCGCTCGGAAGTCCTCGGTCGCTGTCTTCTCGGCCACAGCGGCGTAGCGCCGCAGTAGGGCCAGACGCGGTGCCGGGAGGGCGGGATCCTGCGGCAACCCCATGAAGCGTTCGAGGGTCGCCGAAGCAGCGATGATGTCACGGCCTGCGCGGTCGAGCTGGCCGAGGCGCGTCTCCAGCTCCCGCTGCCATCCAAAGCTCCACTCATCCGGCGAAATATGAACGAGCGCCCGGCATCCACGCACCGTCTCGTGGGTCCGGCCGAGGTTCTCGGCGAGCCGCTTCAGCGCCTCGAAACTCTCCGCGTCGTGGGCATCAATAGTCGGCCAAGAAAGTTCGAACGAGGGGGAGCTGCCGGCGACGATCCCGATCGCCTCGAACACGCTTCGTCCATGGCTCCCTGGGCGGTGCAGGACGGCCACATACTCGTTCAGGTGATCGCGATGGACTGTGAGATCCTCGGTGAGCGCGATCCACTCGCGATCATTGGCAGCGGTGGCGCGATCCCAGGATCGCCCCAGTTGACCGATGACCGACTTTCGATCGGTGTGGTTGGAGTGCAGCTCAAGGCAGGCATCGGAAAGGCCGTGCGCCTTCAAACGACGGTGGACCACGTCTAAGGCGGCCGACTTCTCGGCGACAAAAAGGACGGTCCGACCGCTCGACAGACACTGCGCGATGATATTTGCGATCGTCTGGCTCTTGCCCGTCCCAGGTGGTCCGATAATGACGAAGTCGTGCCCCTCGGTCGCGGCCATCACGGCGGCGAGTTGCGAACTGTCCGCCGGCAACGGGGTGACAAAGGTGGATGCGGGTCGGCGGTCCACGTCTGGTGGCTCGGGAAGCCGATCTCCGTTGCTAGCGAAGGGTACGTCGGGGTTATCGATCAGGTGACGGACCAGCCGGTTCTCACGCAGGCTGTCCGTCCGGTCGACGAGATCCTTCCACATGAGGTACTTGGCGAAGGAGAAGGTCGAGAGCGCCAGATCTTCGACAACCTCGAAGCCCGGCACGTCGCGCACGGCGAGACGCATGGTCTCGAAGATGCGGGGCAGGTCGAGACCGGCATGATCCGTCGGCAACTCGCCAGCGAGCGCCGGGACGCGCAGACCAAAGTCGCGCTAGAAATTGCAAGAGCGTGGCGTTGAACCGCACCTCGTCTTCGTGATGGCTGAGGCGGAAGTCCGACTGCGCCGACTGCCGCTTCAGCTTCACCGGGATCAGAACGAGAGGCGCCTGATACGTCCGCTTGTCCTCCGCGCTCTTCTTCCACCGCAGAAATCCGGCGGCGAGGAACAGCGTGTTCGTACCGCCTTCCGACATGTCACTTCGTGCCTTGCGATCCAGGGCGATGAGGCGCCATGTCATGTCCCTGCCGTCGAGCGGAACGCAGATCTGACGACGCTCCTGTGCACTTGCGGCAAAGGCTGCGTGGATGTCCTCGCCTGACCGCTGGCGGTGAAGGTCTGCGTTGCGCTCGCCGATCAGGTTCTCGTCGACGAGCGAGATGATCCGGAAAGCGACCCCGTCTGCAAGGCTGTCCTCGAGGCCGGGGACGTCCCCGCAGACAAAAGGAACCGCAGACTTCGTATCGGCGAAGTTCAGAAGACGGTTTCGCAGCGACAGATCGAGGAGCTTCCGTTGCCAGCGGGCGATCCTGTCATCCGGGGTCTTTGGCGCCTCGTCGACAAGCTCGCCCGGCAGGAGCCCGAAATCCGGAACGCCCGGCAAGGCAGCCGGCGCGACGCTGTCGTCAGCATCTCCGGTCCGGGTCTCGGGGGCCGCGTGGCTGGCAAGCGGCTTGATGCCGGCTTTGCGTGACCGGGTCAGGTCGACCGCACGATCGAAGCGGTCCTCGACCTCCTCCGAGAGCTGACGTGCGCCTTCCCTGACGGCTTCGTCGAAGCCCGCAGGCGGGCGCCGGGTCGTCAACGTCGTCTCGAAGGCGACGAACTCATGCGCCGCAATCGCCTTCCGCAACTCGGTAACGTCAGGCTCGACGGCACGTCCCAGCGTGCGATCCGTGAGCCAGACGCCCGTGAAAGCGTGGCCGCGTGTGAACACGACAACCGGGTTGAGCCCCGCCGCCTCGAGTGCAGCGGCGAGAAAGAGCGCAGTGTCGAGGCAGGTCGCCAGCCCTTCTTCCTCGATCCTTCGGGGCGTGCGCACCTTCTGGCCTTCACGCTCGAAGGATTTCGGTGGCTCGGCATACGTCAGGCCGAGGCCTGTCACCGCTGACCATATGGCGGCGGAGAGCATGTAGGTCCGCCTCGGGTCGCCGCTCTGGTAACCGTCGAGCGACGGGGAGTGCCCGTGTCGCTCCAGAATGCGTCCGGCCTCCTTTAGGATCCGGGCGACAGCTGGATCGTTCGGCGAGACAAATGCGGCTAAAATCTGCGCCATCTCCCCGAGGCCGCCCCACTCGTCCCGAGCAATGAGACGGATATCAACGACTTCCTCCGTCAATAAGTCGTCGCCATGACAGAGCGTAAAGGTGAGCTGACCGCTCTCTGCCTCGTCGAGACCGCCAAGACGGGCGAGGTCGAGGACCAGATCGCGGTCGGTTATGGCTACGGATCCCTCGCCGGTGATCCGATCAATCGTCCAGCGTTTTTCTCGACAGAAGCCAGGGTGCGCGACCACCCTGAGCGAACATTCCTCAACCGTGTCGGGCCCTGGGTTCTCGATGGTCAAAGACCGGAGGATTGGCACGGCATTCTGTACCGACGCGAAGTTGATGCGTTGGGGAACATCGACGGAAATACTGAGCATTATCGAAGCCTTCGAATTCTACGCGATCCCATGCAGCACCACCAACGCGGTAGAATTATGGCCGGCAGCGCGCCGCTGGTGTTCCTGACGCTGGCTTATGGTCGCAAGCAGCCATCCGGGGCGCTCTCGGATGGACGAGTGCATTCGCAAAGCCCGAATGTCGATCACTCCGGAGTGCCTCTCGCCTTCGAAGCGGCAACCAGGGATTGCTGCGAACACCATGTTCATCCCAGTGCCCACGGATCGATGACCTCGATGCCGGCTCCCTCGAAGTCGCGCGCATTCCTTGTGGCAACCGCGGCGGAGTGAAGTCGACCGATGGCGGCGATCTGGCAGTCGAACAGGCTGATCGGACGGCCTGCGGCGCGGCGCTCGGCTGCGATTGTCGCATAGGCGCCGGCGGCCGCGCCGTCGAAGGGCAGAATGCGTCCGCGGAAATCCTCGCGAAGAATCCCGTCGATCGCTTCCGTGTGATCTTCGCGCCGTTTGCCCTCGGCCATCATCGCGACGCCGGTTCGAAGCTCAGCCTCGGTGATTGCGGTGAGGTAGATCTCCGCACCATCGTGTCCGGCGAGCCACGCTTCCACGCGCGGCTCCGGCGCCGGGCGCAGCAGCTCCGAAACGACATTGGTGTCGAGGACAATCACCGGTGCGGTCAATCAGTCGAACTGGGGTGGCTCGCGCATCGGCTCGCGCTGGGGCAGCACGAGATCCACACCACCGAGCGGTGCGACCCGCGTGCGGCTCGCGCTGGCGAGATTGCGCGGCGGCGGCGTTTCGCCGACCGCGTCGCGCAGGATCTCCCGGACCTCCTCCTCCATCGAACGGCCGTGCTCCGCCGCGCGGACGCGGAGCCGGCGCTTCAACTCGTCCTCGAGATTGCGGATCGTGATGCTTGCCATCCCGGCGCTCCCTTCCGTCTGCCCCGAATGGTAGGCGGTGATTGCAATGCAATCAATCGGCCATGGACGTCCCGATCTGCAGAGGCTTGCCAACGACCATGTATGAGCGTGAGCCGCCGACCTCGTGAACGAGATCGGCGGAGCGGGAGTGCTGGCGCCGCCAGAGGCAGCGCCAGGCGTTGGCGCAACGGGGCCCCGCGGCGCCAGCTTGCCGTTCAGCGGCGCCCTCCGGTGAGCAGACGCGCCACAGCGGCCGACACCTTGTCTGCACCGGCGACGATCTGGTCGTCGGCGAGATGGGTGTAGCGGTGCGTGCTCGCGAGCTGGCGGTGGCCGAGGAGGTGGCTGACCATGAAGCGTGGCTCGTTGGTCATGGTGGCCTGGCTCGCATAAGTTTGGCGCAGATCGTGAAGCCTGAAACCCTCCGGCAGCTTGGCGTGAGTGCGGATGATGCCCCAGACGCGCCGGATGGATTGGCGGGGCCGGCCGGGCCGGCTCCGGCAGGGGAAGACGTAGCCCCGGCGCCGGCGCTGCCGGTGAGAGGCGAGAAAGGAACGAGCCGGTTTCGAAAGTGGGATGGCGCGCGGTCCCGTCTTGCTGTCCTCGAGCGCGTGCCTGTCGGGCTTCACGTTCTCCCAGCTGAGCCGGAAGACTTCGCCGGGGCGACAGGCTGTCAGGAGGATCATCCGGACGATCCCTGTCTCGACCGGGAACTCATGCGCGTAGCGGCCGAGCGTCCGGCCGAGCCGGTTGAGTTCGGCGATCGTGAGCGTCCGACCGACAGCGCCGGGTCGGTTCCGCCGGATCGAGGCCGTGGGGTCGGGCACGTCCGGGTTGAGAACGCCAATCCGCCGGGCTTCGCTCAGCATTCCGCGCAGAAGGCTGAGCACCCTGTTCGCCGCACCGGGGGACCGCCGGGACCGGGTGTAAAACCACTCGGCGACCGCCGCCGCAGAGATGGTGTCGAACCGAGAGGCCCCGAAGGCGGGGAGGAGATGCGCCTTCAACGACGTGTCGAGGCTGAGGAGGGAGGACGGTTTGCACCGCACCGCATACCTCTCGCAATACGCCCGGGCGTAGGCTTGGAAGAGGGGCGCCGTGCGGGCCACCGTCTGCGCTTTCTCGACCGACGCCAGGGCCGACCCTGCCGCGAGGCGGTGCGCCTCGACGACCGTGATCGTTGCGGCGGATCCAAGCGTGGTGCGTCGCTGCTTGCCGTCCTCGGTTCGGCGCAGCACCCAAGTCTTCGCGCCGGAGGCGCCGACCCGCAACAGAAGGCCCGGGCGCACTGCGTCGGCGATCACGATCTCGGAGGTGTCGCGGGCGGTGGCGCGGCGGACGAGCGCGTCGGTGAGGACGACGGCGCCCGGCTTGACGATCTGCTCCTGCCGGCTCATGCGCGCGCCCTCCCGGCCCCGTTCTGCATGGCCCGCCGGGCGGCCTCGACCGACCGCCGGAAGCTCGCCTCGTCGAGGCCCTCGCGGGCGCAGAACTCCGGCAGTCCCACCTTGCCCGCGAGGAACCGCTTGACGGCGGGATCGGTGTAGACGGGGATCTTCTGGCGTCGCTGCGCGAAGGTGGCCTTCCGCTTCGGCGGCCGTCTCTAGCCGAGCGACTTCTCGAGATGGGCGCCGACACGCTCGGCCGCTGCCGACACGGCCTCTTCGGAGAGTGAACATAGGCCGCCGTCGTCGCGAGATCGCGGTGGCCGAGGAGGCCGGCGAGCACGCGCTCGGTGATCCCGGTCTCGACCGCGACGGTCGCGAAGCCGTGGCGGAGATCGTGGAGGCGCAGACGCGGCAGCCCCGCCGCTCGGCGGGCCCTGAGCCAGAAGGCCGTCAACTCCGCATCGATGCTGCAGTCCCGCTTGCCCGGGAAGACGCGCGGCGACGATGTGCGGGGCAGGGCGGCAAGAAGCCGGCATACCCCCTTCTCCAGCCAAAGCGTCCGCGGTCCGCTCTTGTTGTCCGGCAAGAGCGCGCGGTCACGCTGCACCCAACCCCATTTCAGCCCAACAGCCTCGCCCCGCCGGCAGCCTGTCAGGGCAATGAAGCGGACGATGCCGGCCAGCACTGGCGTGGCCTCCTCGCGCTGAGCCAGTACGGCACCGAGCTTTGCCCAGTCGGAGCGGCTGAGCTGCTGCGCCTTGAACCCAGTCTTGCGTCGGCGAAGCCCTCGGCAGGGATTGCTTCCCGCGCGGCGCAGACCAAGTGCCTCGGCATGGCGCATCATGCCCGAGAGGACAGCGAACGCCCGGTCGCTGGTTCCGCTGGACGCGGCACCGGTGAGCGCGCCGCGCCAGGCAGCCACGTCGTCGCTCGTGATCCTGTCGACTAGGAGGCGGCCGAGGCGCGGCACGATCCGAACCTGGACATCGCGCCCATGGCGGGTCGCCGTGGCCGGCTTCCAACCACCGGCGCAGTCAGCGAGAAAGCGCTCGGCGAAGGTGGCGAGCGTCGGTGCCTCGGTGGGCGCCACGTCAGCCGGCGGGAGCGCCATGGTCTCCCGCGCCAGCTCGCGGGCGAGCGCAAGGTCGATGTCCCTGGCCCGGCCAAGGGTGATCTTCCTCAGGCGGCCGTTCACGCGGCGCTGAAGGATCCAGCTTGCGGTGCCGCTCGGTCGGATGCGGAGCCCGAGCCCGCGGACCTCTGTGTCCCAGTCGATGCGCTCGGTCGGTGTCGTTGCCGTGGTCTCAGTCAGTCGTTTCGTTGCGGTACCCATGCGGTCTCTCCCGTGCTTCCCGCCGGGCCTGAAACCGTGCAGCACCTCGGGTAGCGCCCGGGGACTAGCGGGTAACAGCCCGGCTCTTCCTTGCCTCGGGATGTCGTCGAGACCGTCTGACCGTCTTCCATGCCGCTATCGGCACGACCGCGCTGACCTCTAGACCGTTGCGCGGCATGCCGAATCTCTTGAGCCGTGGCTCACTCCACCGGAGTGATTCCCCCGCTTAGATCCCCGTCCGCAAGGCGGCCGGGGCCCGTCTGGAGGTGCACATACGATGCCGACCGGATCGACGGCTTGTTTCACACCCGGCTGAATACCAACGAGGACAAGGGCTTCTCGCAGGTGACCTTGGGCGGCAAGAACATCGGCGGCAGCTTCCGGGCCCGCTTCCAAGAGGAAGATGAGGCGAGCAATTTTCAGGAGTTCCTGAACTCCGCGCGCTCGGTCGTGCTGGAGCAAGATATCTTCGACGAGGCGCAGGATCTGAACCTGAGCGTGGGCACCAATGGTGGCGCGAACCGGTTTCACACCAGTGGTGTCGCGACCGGAGCAGATACGATCCTGTTCAAGATCAACGGCGCCGATGTCTCGGGCCAAGACAAGTTCGATGACATCAGTGACTACATCGCACGCGCAGCCGAGCTCTATGGCGGGGCCAACATCCGCACGGGCACCTTCAGCGATAGCATACTGGATAGCCGGGATGGTGAGCTTCCGGATGCGACCGTGATCGAACGCTCCGACGGCAGCTTCCGTGCTCAGTTGAAAAAGCCCCAGGGCAACGATCTGAGCGGCCAGTTCAGCGCTGACTTTGGCTCCACCTCGCAGGCTCGCAACTTCGCGGACTTCCTCGATGAGATGGCGCAGTTCGTCGAAAACGAGGATCTTCTTGTCTGACGGCTTGGCCGCGTAACGCGCCAGACCCTTCGCCTGCCCGCTCACCAGTGGGCAGGTGCTTGCCCCGCCGCGTCAGATCACCCAGACGGCGGGGCTCAGATCGCCGGCCGTTTGGTTGATATTCTCCTCGCTCTCGGAGAAGGCCACCAGCATGTCTGCCCGATCCTGCCGGCCGCTTGAGAACTCGCTGACCCAGAAGGTGAAACCACCGTCGTCCGGTTCGCGCTGCAGGACGTTGTCATAGAGCGCGATGACGTAGTCTTCGTCCGTCGGGGCCGCGCCATAGCGCAGGGCGAACTCCTCGCTCTCGACAAAGGCCTCCGCGGCGCCCTTGAGCGTGACGCGCCCGGCAAATAGCTCATCGGTCCAGAAGCGCAGACCGCCCTCGTCCGGCGTGCGGGCAAAGCCTGCGGCATAGAGGCGATAGGCTTCGTCCAGCGTGCTGATGGTCGAGAGATCGTAGAGGAAGGCGCCGTCGAGCAGGCGGAGCACTTCGACGTTCAAGAGAAAGAGCTCTGGGCCTGCGCCGGCGACGCTGACGGAGTTGGTCACGACCGATTGCGCGATGGCGCCGCGCGCGACGTTGACCTCCACGACATCGCGGCCCGCATCACCCTCGATGATGACGGAGCGGGCTTCGCTAACGCCCTGGATCTCCGCCACCACGATGACGTCATCGTCCGGCGTTCCGCGCACGACCAGCTCCTGGCCGCCCCCGCCCCCGCCGCCGCCCGGGTCCTCACCCATCTCCGGCGGCTCGGGCAGCGTTGTCACGATCTCGAAGTTCGCCGCCGTCAGCGGCGTGTCCGAAAAGACCTCAATCGTGCCATTGGGCGTAATGAGGCGCGAGAAGGCGCTGCCCGAGGTCGATTGCCCGACGCTAAGCGCCGATACGACGGCAGCGCCCGTGGCAAAGCCAAGGCCGGCCTCCAGCATGATGATCTCGCCGGCCGCCTCGAACCCGCCGATCTGATCGGTGCCGAAATCGGCGCCGGCTGCATAGAGGAAACGGTCCGTCCCGTCCTGGCCAAAGAGCGTGTCGTCGCCCGGCCCGCCGATCAGCGTGTCATTGCCACCGGCCGCCGCGATCTGGTCATCGCCGCCGAGCGCATCGATCCAATCGTCGAACTCTGAGCCGAAGATGGTCTCGGGCCCGTTCGTCGCCAGATCAAAGGGCTGCTCGATCGTCGTGAAGGTCCCGGCCGCAGGCGCGATCTCGAAGCCGAGATCCGCGATCACGGCGATATCGAAAGGCGGGATCTCAGTCGCCGTCGTCAGCACGGCAATGGGGCCCATGAAGGACGCAACGCCCGCGGCATCGAGGGAGGCCTGGTCGAAATGGTCCTCATCGTCCTCCAGGCGCACACCCTGACCGGCCACCGCCAGCGCGTTCGGCCCGAGGAACACACCATCCGAGCTTTGCGCGGCGAAAGCCCCGCTGGTGCCGATGCCGAAGACATGGCCGAGCTCATGGATCGTTGTGGCGCGCAGCCCGTCGTAGTCCCCGCTCGACCCCGCGGCGATGGCGCTCTCCAACCGTTGGGTCTGGAAGGTCACATTGCCAGCCCAGGGTTCGAAATCGAGCGTCGGGCCCAGGTCGCGAAACTCAGGATCGATGCGCTTGCGGTAGATATCGCCGGCCAGATCGAAGCCCGCCGGCCCGCCGCGCGCACCGACGCCGACGCCGGAGCGGCCAAAGGGCGTGTCCGAGACGCCGATGAAGATGAGGACATCGTCGATCGGGGCGTCCAGCGTGACGAAACGGTCCTGGCCGGTATCCGGGTCGTTGACGCTGAAACTCGCGCCGGCGGGGATGTCCTCGAACTCGTCCGCGATCACCGCTTCCCAAGCCGCTGCGGCATCCTCCAGCACGGCGCGCAAAGCCGGATCGTCGAAATAGCCGTTCGTGTCGAAGCGGTAGTCGAACTCAATCGTAAAGGCCATTGAGACGCCCGTTCTGTAGAAACCGTTTCCATTTACTCCCATAGTCCCCGACGGGTCTCAAGCGCCGTCACTCACCGCCACGCGCCGGGGGAGAGGGCAACGCCGCTGCCCTGATGCCGCGTTGCCTTAGAAAAGGGCATACTCATGCCTCCCGACACGGCGCCTTAGGCGTTAGGCTGCCGAAAAAACGGGAGGCGACGCGCCATGACCGACATCGCCAAGCGGGTCTATGACCACACGTGGAAGATCGATCCGATCGTCCGCTCGATGCTGGATACGGATTTCTACAAACTCCTGATGTGTCAGAGTATTTTCCGGCACCATCGCGATACGCGCGTGACCTTCAGCCTGATCAATCGCCGTGCCGAGATCCCCTTGGCGGAGATGATCGACGAGGGGGCGCTGCGGGAGCAGCTCGATCATATCCGCACCTTGAGCCTCAGCCGCGGCGAAAGCACCTGGCTGCGGGGCAACACATTTTATGGCCGGCGCCAGATGTTCGCCCCGGATTTCGTCGAATGGCTCGAGGGTTTTCGCTTCCCCGAATATCAACTCGAGCGGGTGGGCGATCAATATGAGCTGACCTTCGAGGGGCGCTGGATGGAGACCACGCTCTGGGAGGTACCGGCGCTGGCGGTGCTGATGGAGCTGCGGTCGCGCGCTGTCCTCGCCACCATGGGCAAGTTCGAGCTTCAGGTCCTCTATGCCCGGGGCATGACGCGGGTCTGGGAGAAGATCGAGGCCCTTAAGGCGCTCGAGCCCATCCGCATCGCCGATTTCGGCACGCGCCGGCGCCACAGCTTTCTGTGGCAGGACTGGTGCGTGCAGGCCATGGGCGAGGGCCTCGGCGACAACTTTCTCGGGACCTCCAACTGCCTCATCGCGCTCCGTCGTGAGGTCGAGGCTGTCGGCACCAACGCCCATGAACTGCCGATGGTCTATGCGGCCCTCGCGGGTGATGATCGGGCGCTCGCCGAGGCGCCCTACCGTGTGATGGCCGATTGGCAGGAGGAGTATGGACCCAACCTGCGCATCATCCTGCCCGACACCTATGGCACGCCGGGATTTCTCGAGAATGCCCCAAACTGGCTCGACGAATGGAGCGGCGTGCGCGTCGACAGCGGGGATCCCATCGAGACAGGAGAGTTTGTCATCGATTGGTGGAAGCGGCGGGGGCAGGATCCGGCGGAGAAGCGGATCATCTTCTCGGACGGGCTCGATGTGGAGATGATCGCGCGTCTGCACGCCCGCTTCGCCGGGCGCACGCAGGTGGGCTACGGCTGGGGCACACTGCTGACCAACGACTTCCGCGGGCTGACACCGGGCGGGCGATTGGATGCCTTTAGCCTCGTCTGCAAAGTGAGCGCGGCCAATGGGCGGGAGACGGTGAAGCTCTCGGACAATCCCGCGAAGGCCATGGGCCCGCCGGCTGAGGTGGAGCGCTACAAGCGCGTCTTCGGCGTCGGCGCCCAGGTCGAGCGGCGCGTGATGGTCTGAGAGGGCGGCGGATCGTGGTGCGAGTGCTGAGCGGGGTGCTGGGTCAGGGGATCGCCTTTCTCGCGCAGTTCATCACCGCCGCGCGCGGCATCTGGGCCGGATCGGCACCAGAGCCCGAGCAGCGGGTCTATTTCGCCAATCACACGAGCAACGGGGATTTCGTCCTCATCTGGTCGGTGCTGCCGGCGCATCTGCGCCGTCAGGTCCGCCCGGTGGCGGCGGCGGACTACTGGCTTGCCGGCCCGATCCGGCGCTATGTCGTGGAGGCTGTGTTCCGTGCCGTCCTGATTGAGCAGAACCCAGAGCAGCGCAGCGAAGACCCGGTGGCGCAGATGATCGAAGCGCTCGATGCGGGCGCCTCGCTGATCCTCTTTCCCGAGGGCCGGCGCAATCCCGAGGGCCTTGGTCCCTTTCGCACCGGGCTTTTCCATTTGGCCGAGGCACGACCGACGGTGGCGCTCGTGCCCGTGTG
>JBCCLX010000090.1:0-12346 GCA_039026635.1 Pseudomonadota bacterium | reverse complement strand
GTTTCTGGTGGAGGAGATGGTGACGGGTGCTGTGGCGGAGCTTCTTGTGGGCGTCGTCGCCGATCCCGCGCATGGCTATGTGCTGACCCTCGCCGCCGGCGGCACGCTGACCGAGCTGCTCGACGACAGCACCTCGCTCCTGATCCCTGCCGGTCGCGAGGCGGTCGCCGAGGCGCTCGACCGGCTCCGCATCGCGCCGCTCCTGCATGGCTATCGTGGGCGCCCGGCAGCGGATATCGAGGCGATCCTGGACGCGGTGATGGCCGTACAGGCCTATGTGACCGTCGCCCGCCCGCAGGAGATCGAGATCAACCCGCTCCTCTGCACCCCCAGCGGCGCCACCGCCGCCGATGCCCTGATCCGGACCGGAGACTGAGATGACCGACACCCCCATCAAGACCGAGCGCCGGGGCAGCATCCTGGAGGTGACGATCAACCGGCCCAAGGCCAATGCCATCGACCTCGCCACCAGCTGCATCATGGGCGAGGTCTTCACCGAGTTCCGCGACGACCCTGCGATGCGCGTGGCCATCATCACGGGCGCCGGCCCGAAATTCTTCTGCCCCGGTTGGGACCTGAAGGCCGCGGCCGATGGCGATGCGGTGGATGGCGACTATGGCAAGGGCGGCTTCGGCGGGCTGCAGGAGCTGCGCGGGCACAACAAGCCGGTGATCGCCGCGGTGAACGGCATCGCCTGCGGCGGTGGGCTCGAGGTCGCGCTCTCGGCCGATATCATCCTGGCCGCGGATCACGCGACCTTCGCGCTGCCCGAGATCCGGTCGGGCACAGTCGCCGATGCGGCCTCGATCAAGCTGCCGAAACGCATCCCCTATCACATCGCCATGGAGTTGCTGCTGACCGGGCGCTGGTTCGATGCGGCGGAGGCCAAGGGCTGGGGGCTGATCAATCATATCTACCCGGCCGATCAGCTGATGGAGGAGGCGCGCAAGCTCGCCGATCTCCTCGCCAGCGGCCCGCCGCTCGTCTACGCGGCGATCAAGGAGATCGTGCGCGAGGCCGAGGACATGAAGTTCCAGGATGCTCTCAACCGCATCACCAAGAGCCAGTTCGCCACCGTCGAGACGCTCTACCGCTCGGAGGATCAGATGGAGGGCGCGCGCGCCTTCGCCGAGAAGCGCGATCCTGTATGGAAGGGCCGCTGAGCCCATGGCGCGGATCGATGCCTTCCTCTCCTACCAGAGCCCCTATTGCTACTTCGCCGTCCCGCGGCTGCAGGCGCTCGCGGCGAAGGCGGAGATCCGGCTGCGCGTGGTCAGGCCGGCGGTGCTTCGCCTACCCGATGCCTATGCCGACCGCAGTGCGATGGAGCAGGCGTATTTTCTCGCGGATGTCGCGCGGACGGCTGATTTTCTCGGCATGGCGTATGCCGAGGCCGATCCCTACCCAATCGCCTTCGAGCCCGGCTCGCTCTGGCGCGCGGCGCCGCTGCAACCGCGGATCGACCGGTTGATCGAGCTGACCCTGGCCGCTGAGGCGCGCGCGCTCGACGCCTATGCCGCGCTGATGACGCTGATCTGGAGCGGGCACACCCGGAATTGGCATGAGGGCACGTGCATCGAGGACGCCCTCACTGCTGCCGGGCTCGACGCCGCTCGGCTGGAGGCCCGACGGCGCGAGGACGTCCCCGCGCTGCGCAAAACCCTGCGCGAGAATGACGAGGCGCTCCTGGCCGCGGGTCACTGGGGCGTGCCCACTTTCGCGCTCGAGGGTGAGCCCTTCTACGGCCAGGACCGGCTCGACCAGCTGGCCTGGCGTCTCGATAACCCGCGCCGCTCGCCACGCCCCCACCCCATCGAGGAAGAGGACCTGACATGCCGCTCACGATGAACCGCAGCGTTTTCATCACCTGTGCCATCACCGGCTCGGGAGGCACGCAGGACCGCAGCCCCCATGTCCCGCGCAGTCCCGAGCAGATCGCCGCCTCCGCCATCGATGCGGCCAAGGCAGGGGCCGCCATCGTCCACTGCCATGTGCGCGATCCCGAGACGGGCACGCCGTCGCGCAGGCTCGAGCTCTACCGTGAGGTGACCGATCGGATCCGGGCGGCGGATGTGGATGTGGTTCTCAACCTGACGGCGGGGATGGGCGGCGACATGGTCTTCGGGCCCACCGAGGCGCCGTTGCCGCTGAATGAGACCGGGACCGACATGATCGGCGCCAGTGCGCGCGTGGCCCATATCCGCGCGTGCCTGCCGGAGATCTGTACGCTCGATTGCGGCACGATGAACTTCGCCGAGGCCGACTATGTGATGACCAACACGCCCGGCATGCTGCGCGCGATGGGGGCGATGATGATCGAGCTCGGCGTGACGCCCGAGATCGAGGCCTTCGACACCGGCCATCTTTGGTTCGCCAAGGAGCTGGTGAAAGAGGGGACGCTCGCCTCGCCCGCGCTCGTCCAGCTCTGCATGGGCGTGCCCTGGGGTGCGCCGAATGATCTCAACACCTTCATGGCGATGGTCAACGCAGTGCCCCAGGACTGGACCTGGTCCGCCTTCTCCCTCGGCCGCGATCAGATGCCCTATGTGGGGGCGGCCGTGCTGGCGGGCGGCCATGTGCGCGTCGGTCTCGAGGACAATCTGTTCCTCGAGAAAGGCGTGCTCGCCACAAACGCCCAGCTCGTCGAGCGTGCGGTGACGATCATCGAGAACATGGGCGCGAAGGTGCTTGGCCCCGCAGCCGTGCGCGACCAGCTCGGCCTGGTAAAGCGCGCCCCCGGGGCATGAGGCTGCCTGGATCCCCCGGTCGGGCCGGGGAACTGCCGCGTTCGGAACGACCATCCCGCCGGATGCCGTCGCCCAGCTCGACCGGGCACAGCAGCCGGGGGGCGCCAGGCCGGGGAGGCGTGTTACGGTAACGCCGCGGGGGCCGGGTCAGCCCTCGCGGATCGAGCGCAGGCTTTTTTGCATCGCGATGATCAGAGCGTCGCGCTCGGCGGAGAGGGTCTTGGGGCTCTTGCCCGCGGCCTCCTCCTCAACGCCGCGGACGATGGTCTCGATCACCGCATCGTCCATCCGCACCGCGCCGAGCCCGTCCCACCAGCCGTTGAAGGTGTCGCGAAAATGGTCGCAGAAGCCTCGAAGCCCGCTCTCGCCGGCGCCGAGGTGAAAGAGCATCGTGGGCCCCATCGCGGCCCAGCGCAGGCCCGGTCCCGCCCACATCGCCTTGTCCACATCCTCAACGCTGGCAACACCCTCCACGACCATGTGGATCGCCTCGCGCCAGACGGCCGCCTGCAGCCGGTTGGCCACATGGCCGGGCATGCCCTTGTTCAGCCGGATCGTGACCTTGCCGATGTCCTCATAGAAGGCGCGGGCGCGGGTCATGGCATCCTCATCGGTCGCGGCCCCGCCCGTCATTTCCACCAGCGGGATCAGATGCGGTGGGTTGAAAGGGTGGCCGAGGACGAAGCGCGCCGGGTCTTGGAACCCCTCTGCGATCGCCTCCCACGTCAGGCCGGACGTGGAGCTGGAGAAGATCGCGTCAGGCGCCATCGAGGGCTCCACGGCGGCGATGATCTGATGCTTGAGCGCGAGGCGTTCGGGCCCGTTCTCCTGGATGAACCCTGCGCCCTCGACGGCCGGCGCGGCCTCGGCGTGAAAGCTCACCCGCGCGGGATCGCCGCGGTCGGCGAGCCCCAGCTCCACGAGTGCCGGCCAGGCGTGATCGATGTAGGCGCGCACGCGCGCTTCGGCTTCGGGTACCGGATCGTAGACGGCGACGGAGCGGCCGGCCGCAAGAAAGAGCGCTGTCCAGCTCGCGCCGATTACGCCCGCTCCAAGCACCGCGGTATGGGCGATCTCCGACATCAGAAAAGTCCCGGGTTGAGGGGAGAGGCGGCCGTCAGACCACCGTCCACCGTGAAGAGCTGACCGGTGGCGAAAGCCGCCTCATCGGAAGCGAGCCATAGCGCCATGTTGGCGATATCTTCTGGTTTGCCGAAACGGCGCAGGGCATGGCGCGCGAGTGCGTCGGTCTTGGCGGCAGCCGGATCGCGCGCAAGTTCGAACCCGGCATCCAACATGCCCGTCTCGATCCAACCGGGGCAGATCGCGTTGCAGCGGATCGCAGGTCCGTGGTCGACCGCGATGGACCGCGTCAGCTGATGCACGAAGGCCTTCGACGCATTGTAGAGCGCCATGGAAGGGTCTGCGACTTGCCCCGATATGGAGCCGAGATTGATGATCGAGCCCGTGCTCATGCGGGGAATGAAGGCGCGGCAGAGCGTAAAGGTGCCGCGCGCATTGGTGCCCATCACGAGCTCCCAATCCGCATCCGTGCTATCGACCACGGTCTTCTCGACCTGAATGCCTGCGTTGTTGACAAGGATATCGATGGCGCCGGTCTCAGCGGCAAACCGCTCCACGGCAGCGGTGTCGGCCACATCGAGCGTGCTCCACCCAATCGCGGGCGCAAGCCCGTCGGGCCGTGGGCCCCGCCCGCAGGTGATGACCTCGGCACCCTCCCGCGCGAAGGCCTCCACGATGGCCCTGCCGATCCCGATGCGGCCGCCTGTGATCACGGCCCGTTTCCCTTGGAAGCGCATCACGGCGCCCCCAGTTTGGCGCTCCGGCCTGCCATGCTCATCAATACCTCCGTTCGGTTGCCGAGCATTGCCCGGCCAACCGCTGGGGGCATCCCCGGGAGCCGTGGGTTATGTCTCGGGGTCTTTGCTGACGGCGCGCAGCACCGCTGGATCGATCTTGGCCAAAACAAGGGTCAGGAGAATGGCGCTGCCCGAGACGATCGTCATGACCGTGCCCGGCATGAAGTGCACGAAGCCCCCGAGGTCGAGAAACAGAAAGTAGCCGATATCGAGCAGCCCGCCGACGATCGCCGCGAGGTAGAGCGCAAGCTGGCTGCCCCGCCAGATCAGCACGCCACAGACCAGCGTGACGATCCCGCCCCAGCCGAGGTTGTAGCCGTGCTGATTGAGGATCGCGCCTAGCGCTGCGGGGTAGTCGAGCACCAGGGTTTCGGCCGCCACGGCATCGGCAATGGCGCCGATTTTGCCCGTCGTCTCGCTCGAGAGCACGATGACGCCCGCCAGCACATGCACGAGGCCCCAGATCACCCAGAGCACGGCGATGATCTTGGCCAGCATTGATGATGTCGCCATGGTCCGCCCTCCGCGCGCCGCACGGATCGGTCGTGCTGACGCAAGCGTAAGGGGGCGTGTCAGCCCTCGCCAGGACAATCTGTGTTCTCACCGGTCCCATCCTCAAAACGCCACCTGGTCGGCACCTTTGAGCCCGAGACGGGCGCGGGCCTCAGTGGGTGTTGCGATGCTGTGGCCCAGCGCCTCGAGGATGCTCCGGATCTTGCGGACCTGCTCGGCGTTCGAGACCGCTTTCTGTCCGGGTCCGATATAGAGGCTGTCCTCCAGGCCGACGCGCACATTGCCGCCCAGCATCGCGGATTGCGTCACAAACGGCATCTGATGGCGCCCGGCCCCCAGGACCGACCATTCATAGGCATCGCCGAAGAGCTTCTCGGCGATCGTGTGCATATGCATCAGGTTGTCGAGATCCGCGCCCACGCCGCCAAGGATCCCAAAGACCATCTGCACGAAGAAGGGCGGCTCGACCCAGCCCTGATCGACGACCCAGGCAAGATTGTAGAGATGGCCGAGGTCGTAGCATTCGAACTCGAAGCGCGTGCCATGCGCCTCCCCTAGCTCCTTCATCGCATATTCTATGTCGGCAAAGGTGTTTCGGAAGATGAAGTCGCGCGTCATCTCGAGGAAGTCCGGCTCCCAGGCGTGCTGCCAATCCTGGTACTTCTGCAGCATCGGGAAGATGCCGAAGTTCATGCTCCCCATGTTCATGCTGGCCATCTCGGGGCTGGCCCGCAGGGCCGCGCGCAGCCGCTCCTCCCGCGTCATGCCGAGCCCGCCCCCGGTGGAGACGTTCATCACCGCATCCGTCGCCTGTTTGATGCGCGGCAGGAACTGCATGAAGAGATCGGGGTCCGGATCGGGGCGGCCATCCTCTGGATTGCGAGCGTGCAGATGGATGATGGAGGCGCCGGCCTCGGCCGCCTCGATGCTCGCTGCCGCGATCTCGCTCGGCGTGATCGGCAGGTGTGGCGACATACTGGGCGTGTGGATGCCGCCGGTCGGCGCGCAGGTGATGATGACGGGTTTGGCCATGCCGTCCCTTCTCAGACTACCGCAGGTTTCGGGTGGTTCTGGAAACAGTCGACAAGGATCGTGAGGAGGCACAGCGAGAGGAGGACGCCATGCGCTACCGATACGTTCCCCTGCCGACCGGCCCGGTCCGCGCATTGCAGAACGGTGGGCTCGATGCCTATGGGCAACGGCCCGAGCGGCAGATCTCGGACGGCACGGTAGGATGTCGCCATTGCTTGCGGAACATCCCCGAGGGCGAGGCCTGCCTGCTGGCTGCTTTCAGGCCGTTTGATAGCATGCAGCCCTATGCCGAAACTGGGCCGCTCTACATCTGTGCTGCGCAGTGTTCGCCGGCGGTGGAGCGCGCTGTGCTGCCGCCTCTCTTGGATAGCAGTGCGTACATCCTGCGCGGCTACGACGCCGAGGAGCGGATCATCTATGGCACCGGCGGGGTGACGGGTGTTGACGGTGTCGATGCCCGGCTTGAGGTGCTCTTCGCACGCACGGATGTCGCGTTTGTCGACGTGCGGTCGGCGGCGAACAACTGTTTTCAGTGTCGGGTAAGGCGAGCGTGAGGCCATCTCAGAGCCTCATCTGCTGGACTTGCGCCGAGAGCCCGCCGTCCAACACCCAGAGCTGGCCCGACGCGTAGCGGGCCTCGTCGCTGGCGAGCCAGTTGACGAGGTTCGCGATGTCCTCGGGCGTGCCATAGCGGCGCATCGGGTGGATGTCGCGCACGGCTTGTTGGAGCTGGTCGATGGATTTGCCGCCGCCCCCCGAGCCTTCGCCCGTGAAAAAGCTCTGCAGCATCGGCGTGTCGATATAGCCGGGGCAGATGGCGTTGACGCGGATGCCCTCGGGCCCGTGATCGCAGGCCATGGCGCGGGTCAGCGCATGGACCGCGCCCTTGGTGGCGCAATAGGCGGCGAGGCCTGGATCGGCGATGAAGCCGTCGTAGGAGCCGAAGTTGATGATCGAGGCGGTTGCGCCCTCCGCCGTGGCTGCGCGCAGGAGCGGGAGCGCGTGTTTCGAGGTGAGGAAAGTGCCCGTGACGTTGACGGCGAAGGAGCGGTTCCACTCCTCCAACGTCGTCTCCTCGATGGTCTTCTCGATCTCGATCCCGGCGGCGTTGACCAGGATGTCGAGCTTGCCGTGCTCGGCGCGCACCCGGTCCATCGCCTCCACCGCCTCCGCCTCGCGGGAGACATCGAGGCGCAGGAAGCGGCCATCTGGGGCGGCGCCGGGCAGTGAGCCGCCCTCGGCCAAATCCGCGGCATAGACCTCGGCGCCTTCGCTGACGAAGCGGGCGACGATGGCGCGCCCGATGCCGCCGCGCCCGCCCGTGACGAGCGCGACCTTGCCCTCAAGCATCCCCATCGGGGCCCTCCGTGGGTGGGGGAAAGCGGTAGTGCGCGGCCGCCACCGTCCAGTCCATGTGGTTGCGCACGTATTCTTGGGAGGCATCGCGTGGGGGGTTGTAGTCCCAATGCTCCGCAGCACCGGCCTCCATCGCCGCATGCAGCGCGCGCCGCGACCTCTGGGTCCGGATCACATCGGCGCGGAGCTGCTCGCTGTCCCACCGTGCCGTCACTTCCGCGGCGAAGGCCCGCGCGGCGTCCGCATAGGCGGGCTCGATGGCGCGGTTCACACGTTCCTGCGGGTCGGTGGCCAGATCGTAGAGCTGGGGCGGATCCACGTCGCAATGGATGTATTTCAGCGCCCCGCGACGGATCATGAAGACAGGCGAGGGCGTCATCTCGGCACAATATTCGCCGATGGCCTCGTCCACTGGATCGGCCTCCCCCCGGGCCAGCGGCAGCAGCGAGCGCCCGTCGATGGGCTCGCCCAGCATCTCGGGCCCGCCACCGGCAAGCTCCAGGAAAGTTGGCATCAGATCGATCAGCGAGCAGGCATTCGCCGCCGTCCCCTGGGCCACCCCCGGCCCCGCCATGATCAGGGGCACGCGGGCTGAGGCCTCGAAGAAGTTCATCTTGTACCAAAGGCCGCGCTCGCCCAGCATATCGCCATGGTCGGCGGTGACGATGACGAGGGTGTTGTCGAGTTCACCCATCTGTTCGAGCGTCTTCACCAGCGCGCCGACCTTGCTGTCGAAATAGCTGACGTTGGCGAGATAGGCGCGGCGGGCGCGGATGATCTCCTTCTCCGTCAGCGGCACGGTTGAGGCCTCGATCCCGTCCATCACGCGGCGGGAGAACGGGTCCTGCTCCTCGGGCGAGAGCCAGACCTCCGGCATCGCGATCTCGTCGTCCGAATAGAGATCCCACCACTCGGGTTTGGCGACATAGGGGTCGTGTGGGTGGATGAAGCTCGCAACGAGGCAGAAGGGACTGTCGTCGCCCGCGGCCCGATACCGCCCCCGATCGATCAGCCAGCGGCGGGCGGCGAACCCGACCTCGTCGTCATAATCGGTCTGATAGGTGGCGACGGCCATGCCGCTCTCCTTCACCGTCGCCATGTTGTGGTACCACTTGTCGATCCGCTCGTCGTGGGCCTCCCAGTCCGGGGTCCAGGCGAAATCGGAGGGGTAGATGTCGGTCGTCACCCGGTCCTGAAAGCCGTGCTTCTGATCGGGGCCCACGAAATGCATCTTGCCCGAGAGGCAAGTTCGGTAGCCGAGCGCTTTTAGGTAATGCGCGAAGGTCGGCACGCTGGCGCGGAACTCGGCCGCGTTGTCATAGGCCGCGATCCGGCTGATCAGCTGGCCGGACATGAAGGCGAAGCGCGAGGGCGCGCAGAGCGGCGAGTTGCAGTAAGCCGCATCGAAGCGCATCCCGCGCGCGGCCAAAGCGTCGATATGCGGGGTGCGCACCACCGGGTGCCCATAGGCCCCCAGAAAATGCGGCGCGAGCTGGTCGGCCATGAGGACGACGATATTGGGCCGGGTCGCGGCCTTGGACTGTGTCACAGGTCTCTCCTTTGAAATGCGCGAACGGATTTCAAAGGGCCGCAGGCGGCGGCTGGAAGTTCATGGATTTGAGGTGGCCCGAGATCACCCAGCGACATTGGCATAGGCATCCAGCACCAGGCCATGGAAATGATGCACGGCGTGTTCGGATTTGCCGGAGCCGTCAGGATCGTTGACGATGCGGCCCTGAGTAAAGGCCGGCGTCGCCATGCCCTTCTGCACGCTCTCCACGATCTCGATGTCCTCGCGCTGGAGAACCTCGTCGAGATAGCGAATAGACTCGCGCTCGGCCTCGTCCGGCTCGGGCGTCTCGAGGAAGAAATCGTAGGTCTCCAGCGTCCGGTCCGGACCCATGGGGATGATGTTGAGCACGATCATCGAGGAGCGACCAGGGTAGCGCATGAGGCAGGTCGTGGGCCAAAGCCACCAGACCGCATGGCTGCGTACCTTGGCGTTGGACACGTCATAAGCGCTGTTCGAGGCCTTGCCCGCCTCGGCCATATGGCTCGAGTAGATGCCGTGCGTGGTCACCTTATAGGTGTCCATATCCACGAGGGTGCAGAAGTCCTTATGCGCGGTTGGGCAGTGGTAGCACTCGAGGAAGTTGTCGACGACGTTCTTCCAGTTCGACTTGATGTCATAGGTTAGCCGGTGGCCGAAGGTGAGCTCCGCGATATCCGGGGCCCAATGCTGGATCTCGGTCTTCAGGTCGCCGGTCTGCGCGCGCATCGGTGCGGCCTTGGGGTCAAGGTTGACGAAGACGAATCCGCAGAATTCCTCCACCTGCACGGGGTCGAGGCAGATCGATTTGGGATCGAAATCGTGCAGCGTCTCGGTATGCGGCGCACGGACCAGCTGGCCGTCGAGCCCATAGACCCAGGCGTGGTAGGGGCACATGATCCGGCGGACCTCCCCCTCACCGCTGAGGAGCTGATGCGCGCGGTGCTTGCAGACGTTGTAGAAGGCTCGAAGGACGCCCGCTCGGTCCCGAACGATGGCGATGGGTCGACCTGCGATCTCGACGGCAACGTAAGCGCCCGGTTCGCGGAGCTTCTCCACATGGCAGACCCATTGCCAGCTCCGCGCGATGATCGCGTCGAGATCCGTGCGATACCAGGCGGGGTCCACATAGGCGTCCTTCACAAGCGACATCGAGCGCGAAGGGTCTGGATCGAAGCCCCGTCGGATGGCGGCAAAGTCCTGCATTGTCGGGTGCTCTGTCATGGCCGGCTCGCATGCGATGGAATCGGGCTTGCTGTGCGACAGGATCGCTCGGAACAGCCGCACTCCTTAGCTTGATCAGCCATACGCTGAACTTTTTCAGTCACTCGTTGTGCGGCATCGGCCGGCGATGCATCGGCCAGCCGCGGAATTCGAAGGGGATCCGCCCCTCCACCCGGTCTTGGCTGGGCGCTAGGCCAAAGCGGGCGCGATAGGCGCGGCTGAAATGCACCTGGCTGGCAAAGCCGCTGGCATAGGCGATCTCGGCCATGGCGAGATTGGTCTGCGTGACGAGCCCCCGCGCGCGATCGAGGCGGATATCGCGGTAGTAGAGCACCGGTGTCCGGCCCACATGGCGCGCGAAAAGGCGGCTGAGCTGGCGGTCCGAGACCTCGAGCGCGCGGCAGAGATCCGGGATCGAGAGTGGGTTCTCGAGGTGCTCCTCCATCAGCTTGATCGCGCGGCGCACAGTCTCAGGCACCGTCGCGCCCAGCGGCTCGACCTCGCGTGGGTCTTGCGGCGCGTTATGGGGGCGCAGCGTCTGGGAGAAGAGGTACCGGGCTGCCGCGTTCGCGAGGGCAGCGCCGCCCAGCCGCTCCACGATGTGCAGCGCAAACTCAGTCGCCGCGACCCCGCCACAACAGGTGATCCGCGCCCCATCGAAGATCCAGAGCGTCTCGCTCACCTCGGTGTCGGGATAGAGCTCGCTGAAGGCGTCTATGTGCTCGTAATGGACGGTCGCGCGGTGGCCATTGAGAAGCCCCGCCTCGGCCAGCACGAAAGCCCCCGTGTCGATCCCGCCAAGCGTCACGTCCCGCAGCGAAGCCCGCCTTAAGAGCGCCAGCACAGGTCTAGAGAGATGGGCTTCGGGCGCCCAGCTCGAAGAGACGATCAAGAGGTTCGGCAGAGCCTCCGCAACCTCGGCCAGCGCCATCGTCTCGATCGAGGCGCCATTGCTGGCCCGCACCAAGCCGCCGGTCTCCGAGATCAGACGCCAGCGATAGAGCACGACGCCTCCAAGGTAATTCGCCGCACGAAAGGGATCGAGAAAACCCATGGTCGCGGCGAGGTTGAAGCTCGGCATGACCAGTACGTGGACCTGCGTTTGTGCCTGCCGATCCGACTGCGCCATCTGTGGCTCCCCGCTTCGTCGTCGCTGCATGAGGCGTCTGCCCGCGCCCCTTGCAAAGGCTCGCCCAGCAGCGATGCGCAATCTACCCCTTGGCGCGCCCGTTCAATCGAGGCAGCATGATGGGATCACAACAATGCTCGGGGCGGTAACGATCCCCGGCGGAGGAAACGGACAGGGTCTCGATGAAAGAATTCAGGATGGCGACCGCGCTCGCCGCGGCTCTTCTTTGCGCTGCTCCTGCGGCGGCCCAGGACATCGATGCCGGTGCTGCGCAGTACAAGAGCACCTGCCGCAACTGCCATGGGCCGACGGCGAAGGGCCTGGCGAGCTATCCCAAGCTCGCTGGACAGCCGCTCGATTACCTCGTCTCACGGCTCAAGCAATACCGCGCAGGGGACCGCCTCGGTCCGAACACGCCCTTGATGGCGCCGCAAGCGCGCGATCTCTCGGACGAGGATATCCTGAATATCGCCTCCTATATCGTAGAGACCTACTAGTAACGGCGTACAGCTCCGTTGCGTAAGACGACGGCTGCGTAGATCCACGTCCGGCTGAACTTTCGCATTTGCGAAAAGAATGCTGCAAAGCAGCAGTCGATGCCTCTGGTATTGCTGATTTATCTGTTGAGGCGAGCCCAGCTACGCCCTAGTTTGATACAGAGTTGGACTCAGCGGCCAGAATTGACCGCTCCCGTCTCAACTCGAAACAAAGAAATAATGAAGGGAGGATCCCATGGTCAGTCAAAAGCTTGGTAGGCTACTGCCCCTTGTCTTGAGCTCGGTGATGGTGGCGGCGCCTGTAATGGCGCAGGACTCGTCGGGCATGACGCATAGTGTGGTGCTCGAAGACCTGGAGAACCCGTGGGACATGGCGTTCCTCGGGGATGGCACGATGTTCTACACTGAAAAGTGCAAAG
>JBCCLX010000089.1:0-12418 GCA_039026635.1 Pseudomonadota bacterium | reverse complement strand
GTCGCCCGCCGCGAGGGCGACGAGGTCACCGTCACCCGCCGCCCCGTCGCCTTCACCCGCGTCCGCCCCGGCGAAACCGTCCTGCCGGATGGCGAACCCGAAACCCTGGTGGCCGCGGAATGACCGGCGCTGCGACGCGTGATAGGCTTTGGGCATGAACGAGAAGATCAGGATCGACGGTGAGGAGCTCGAGAGCGTGCCGCTCCATCGCGCAGCGGTCGAGCTGCTCATCGCGCATGGCGCCCTGCCGAATGGCGGCCGATCAGAGTGGATCGACGGGAGCTTTGTGCCCATGACGCCCGCAAACGCGCCACATGCAAGCGCGATCCCTCGCCTTTCCGCCGCGATCATCGCTGCCTTGGGTCAGAGCCGACAAATCCTGGCGGACGCTGCCTTCTTCGTCGCCGAGGACACGATGCTCGCGCCCGATCTTCTCGTCCTCCCGCTCGCCCTAGACCTGTTCGATGCCGTCGGGGCGGATGCTGATCTGGTCATCGAAGTCTCGCAGGCGACCCTGTCCATTGACCTTCACCTAAAGGCCGGACGCTACGCCCAGGCGGGCGTGCCGGACTATTGGGTCGTCGATCTCGATCATCGGCTCCTTCACGTTCATCGCGGGCCGAGCGACGACGGCTTTGCCGACGTTACGGCGCACCCCTGGGAGACGCCGGTCACGGCGCTCCGTCTCCCGGCTCTGACGCTCACCCTATCCGAGGTGCTCGCATGATCCCCATCGAGCTGATCCAAAGCACCGCCGAGCGGCTGATGGATAAGGCGGCCATCGAGATCCCGGATGATTATCTGGAGGGGATCAAGCGTGCGGCCTCGACGGAGGATGGGGATCTGTCGTCCTTCGTGCTCCAGGCGATGCTCGAGAACTATCAGGCGGCCAAGGAGGATCGCCGCGCGATGTGCGGCGATACGGGCGTGCCGCGCTGGTTCGTGAAGATGGGCAATGACGCGCGGATCGAGGGCGGGCCCGTGGCGCTGGAGACCGCGCTGCGGCGCGCCACCGCGAGTGCCACCAATGGCGTGCCCCTGCGCCCCAATCGCGTCCACCCCCTCTGGCGCACGGATCATGACAACAACGTCGGCATCGGCGCGCCCGAGATCGAATACGGCTTTGAGCCGGAGGGCGATTGGATCGACCTGATCACCGTGCACAAGGGCGGGCTCTTCGGCACCGATTACCGCATGCTGTTCCCAAGCGACGGCATCGCAGGGATCAAGCGCTTCTACCTCGACAGCCTGGTCGCTTTCGGCAAGCGCGGGCTCGCCTGTCAGCCCGCGATCATCGGCATCGGTCTCGGAGGCTCCAAGGACACCTGCATGGTGCTCGGCAAGCGCGCAGCCTGCCTGCGCATCGTCGGCGACCGCAACCCGGACCCCAAGATCGCCGAGCTCGAAGAGGAATTCAAAGAGCTCGGCAACTCCATCGGCATGGGCGCCATGGGCTTCGTGGGCAAGAACATGGTCGTCGATTGCCATATCGAGGTCGGCTACTGCCACACGGGCGGCATGCAGATGAGCGTGCACGCCTTCTGCCTCTCCTCCCGACGCGCCGTGGCCCGGATTTGGCCAGACGGGCGCGTGGAGGAACGCACCGACCCCGAGTGGTACACCCCGTTCCAGCGCCGCGAAACGGTGGAATGGATGCCCCACGCGGAGGCGGCGGAATGAGATCGAACCAAGCGGTCTCGCGGCTGGTCGCCGCGAGGCGTTTTGCGGGGTTACCCCGCGTTGGTGCCGGTCGACGGGCTCTGAGTGACTGGACGACGGCCGCGACAACGAAAGAGGACGCTCGCCGCTCGGCAGCCCCTTTGAGGGGGCTCAAAGGGGCGTGCGGCAGCCTTTGCGAAGAACGGGACGCGTCAAGGACAGGCCCTGCGGGTCGCCTGCGGCGATCCTTGACCCGACCCGTTCTCCGCATCCTCGACGACGGATGGATTGAGGGTTCTTGCGATGCCGCGTGAGGTGCGCCTGTCGACAACGCCGACGGCTGAGGCTGTGGCGGATCTGCGCCTTGGCGACGTCGTCTATCTGGATGGGCTGATGTATACCGCGCGTGAGGGCGTCTATATGCGCGCGCTTGAGGATCGGGCGAATATTCCCATGGAGCTGCCGGCGGAGAGCGCGGCGAATTTTCATTGCTCGCCTGCCGCCGCCATCCGGCCCGATGGCAGCTTCAACATGGGCGCGGTGACGGCAACCGCCTCCTTCCGCTTCGCCAAATGGCTGCCCGAGTGGATGGCGAAATCTGGCGCGCGGCTCATCGTCGGCAAGGGCGGCATGAGCTCAAAGGACTACAAGAGCTACTTCGTGCCGAACGGCGCCGTCTATCTCTCGACCGTGGGCTATGGCACCGGGGCGCTGCTCGGGCGCGGGGTCGAGAATGTCGAGGCGGTGCATTGGCATGAAGAGCTTGGGCTCGCACAGGCGATGTGGGTGCTGCGTTGTAATAGGATGGGACCCTTTATCGTCGCCTCTGATCCGACGACGGGCGAATGCCTTTTCGAACGCGAGAACGCCAAGATCGCCCAGAACCTTGACCGGGTCTATGAGGGCACGAAGCCGGCCGTCCTGCGCCGCTTTGGCGAGACGGACGACCGCTCCGACGAGCTGATCGGCTAAGGGCCGGATCGGATCGCCTCAAACCGGCGCTTCGAGGCCGTGAACGGCCAGGGCGCGCATGGTGGCCGGGCGCGCGAGCAGGCGATCTGTGTGGGCTTTGAGGCGCGGCACGTCGTCGAGCCCGGCCTTGCTGAGCAGGAGCCAGCGGCTGACGAGGATGAGATAGGGATCGACGAAGCTATAGCGCTCGCCAAGCGCCCAAGGGCCGTCGAGATAGTGGTCCTCGATGAGCTTGGCCGCTTCCCGCAGATTACTCGGCACCTTGGCCTTCATCGCCTCCTGAACGGTCGGATCATCGGACCAGCGGGCCCCGCGCAAGAGATGCGCGAAATGGATATGCACGGTCGAGCAGATGAAGGAGGCCAGCGCCTGGCCGCGGGCGAAGCTGTAGGGATCCTCCGGGATCAGCCCTGCCTCGGGGTAGCGCTGCCCGATCCAGACCAGGAGGGCGGGGCATTCCGTGAGCGTTCCCTCGGGCGTGACGAGCGCCGGCACCCTGCCCTTGGGGTTCAGTGACAGATAGTCGGGCGCTCGGTGTTCGCCTTCGGGCAGCGAGACGATGCGCGTCTCATAGGCCGCACGCACCTCCTCGAGCAGGATATGCGGCGCGATGGCCGAGCTGCCCTTTCCCATCCAAAATGTCAGCATCGCCGTCTCCTCCGGTTCTTTGCTTCTTGGCCCCGGGATCTGCAGTGCGGCGGCGCAAAGTCGAGGCACTGTCTGCCCTTCCCATACCGGTGCGCGGGAGATGATCCCGCGATCGGGCCGTGATCGTTGCGTCGGGGGACTTGCATCCGCCGGGAATAGGCTGACGATGGCGCCTATCAGGGAGCCGCCGCAGAGCGGCCGACGACATCAGTCCAGGGAGGACTCCATGAAGACCCGCATCCTCAGCGGCGTGGCCGCGCTCACCCTCACCCTCAGCGCGGGCCTCGCCGCCGCCGAGTATCCCGAGCGCCCGATCAACATGATCATCCCCTACGGCGCCGGTGGGGCAACCGATATCTCGGCGCGCACCATTGCCGAGCCGCTGGGCACAGCCGTCGGCAGCCCTCTGGTGATGGCCAATGTGACGGGCGCGGGCGGAGCCACGGGCTCGGTCGCCGTGCAGAACGCCAAGCCCGACGGCTACACGATGCTCTTCGCCCGCGTGGGCTCGCATTCGGTGAACCCGGCGATGAAGGCGACGCTGCCCTACACGCTCGACGATTTCCGCTTCGTCACCGTCTACGAGATCAATCCCTTCGCCTGCGTGGTGAATGCGAACTCGGATCTGACGTCGATGGAGGACGTCGTCGCCAAGGCGAAGTCCGACGCCAAGCTCAGCTTCTCCTCCTCCGGCGTCGGGTCCGGGCCGCATCTGGCGGCGGCCTTCGTGCTGAGCGCCTTCGGCGTTGAAGACGCGGCCAACACGGCGACGCATATCCCGCAGCAGGGCGGTGGCGCGGCGGCGACGGCGGTGCTGAACGGCACGGCCGAGTTCCTCTGCACCAATTCCTCGGCGCTGGCGGGTTTCGTGGCCAACGGTCAGATGCGGCCGCTGCTTGTGACCACGGCCGAGCCCGTCGCGGGCTTCGATGCGCCGACGGCGACCTCGCTCGGCAAGCCTGAGCTCGAGCAGATGGTCGGCTGGACCGGAATCGCGGGACCCAAGGGACTGCCGGACGATGTGGCCGCGAAATGGGCCGAATGGATGACGGCGGCTGCCGGCGATGCGGAGTTCGTCGAGCAGATGGAGTCACGTGGCTCGGTCATCGAGGTGATGTCGCCCGAGGATGCCAATGCCTTCATTCAGGGCCAGTACGAGACGTTCCGCGCGCTGGTCGAAAAGCTTGGCATGCGTATCGAGGGCTGATCGCCTTTGGACACATCTGTGGGCACAGCCCCTAACGGCACGGCGCGCCGGGACCCCTCGGCGCGCTTTCACGATCCAGACACACACAAGGGGCCGCGATGACGCTCTCTTCCCTGCAGCGCGGCCTTGGGATCGGGGCGATGGCGGTGGCCGCCCTCCTGATCCTCTGGGCGATCCCGAGCTTCATCTCCTCGCCCTCGAATGTCGGCAATCTGATCCTCTCGCCGCTCTCCTGGCCCTATGCGATTGCCGGTCTCACCGGGTTTGTCGGCCTCTTGCTGCTCCTGTCGACCTTGAGGGCGAGCGGGCCTGACGACAGTGCCCCGGCCAATGAGCCGATCGAGGACCCGATCGCCGGGCTCCTGCGCCTTGGCGGGATCGGGGTGATCATGATCGGGACCATGGTGCTGATCGAGCTGATCGGCATGGTCTGGGCCTCGATGCTGGCCTTCGCGGCGACGGCCTTTCTAACGCGCACGCGCCATCCGATGCTCGCCATCGTCTGTGCCATTGCCGTGCCGCTCGTCCTCTACGTCTTCTTCGCCCATGTCGCGCGCGTTGCGATCCCGCAGGGCGAGTTCGTGCGGCTGCCATGACGCTTCTCGACAACCTCGCCTCGGGCCTGGCCGTCGTCGGCAATGTGGAGGCCTTCCTCGCGCTCTTCGTCGGGCTGGTGATCGGCGTGATCGGGGGGGCGATCCCCGGCATGTCGGCGACGATGGCCGTGGCGCTGACCCTGCCGTTTACCTTCCCGCTCCAGCCGATCACGGGGATCCTGCTGCTGCTCGGGGTCTATAAGGGCGGGATCTTCGGCGGCTCGATCCCTGCGATCCTGATCAAGACACCCGGCACCCCGGCCTCGTCCGCCACGGTGCTCGACGGACACCCGATGGCGGAGCGGGGCGAGGCGGGGCGCGCACTCGGCATGGCGCTCTGGGCCTCCTGCACCGCCGATCTGGTCTCGAACCTGGCGCTGATCCTCTTTGCCGGCTGGCTCGCCTCCTTCGCGCTCAGCTTCGGCCCGCCCGAGTTCTTCACGCTGATCCTCTTCTCGCTGACGATCATCGCGGGCGTGTCGGGGGAGAGCCTCTTGCGCGGCGCCCTTTCGGCCCTGCTGGGCCTGTTGTTGGCGACCGTGGGGCTCGACCTCGTCTACGGCACCAACCGGTTCACCTTCGGCGATCCGAACCTGATGGGCGGACTCAACTTCATCGCGGTCCTGATCGGCCTCTTCGCGATCCCCGAAGTCCTCGCGCTGGCCTGGCATCCCACGGGCCACCTTGGCAAAGCACAGACGCTGGGCGCGCGGCATGTCAGCTTTGCGGACTACCGTCGCTCCTTCAAATCCATCATCCGCGGCAGCCTGATCGGCGTCTTTCTCGGCTCGATCCCCGGGATTGGGGCGGCACCTTCGGCCTTTCTCTCCTATTCCGAAGCGCGGCGCCGATCGCCCAATCGCGAGAACTTCGGGAAAGGCGAGGTCGAGGGGGTCGCCGCCTCCGAGGCTGGCAACAACGGGGTCGCCGGCGCGACGCTGATCCCGCTCTTGGCGCTCGGGGTGCCCGGCGATGTGATCACCGCGATCATCATCGGCGCCTTCATGGTGCACGGGCTGCAGCCGGGGCCGATGATGTTCGTGCTCAACGTCGACATCATCTATGGCCTCTTCATCGGGCTGATCGTCTCCTCAGTCTTCCTGCTCGGCATCGGGGCGGTGGCGATCCGCGGCTTCCGCCTGATCGCGGATGTGCCTCGACGCATCCTGCTGCCCGGCGTCCTCGTGCTCTGTGTCTTCGGCGTCTTTGCGGTGAACAACAACGTCTTCGACGTGGGCGTGATGTTTGCCATGGGCTGGGTCGGCTACATCATGATGCGGCTGCATATCCCCCCCGCCCCCTTCCTGATCGCCTTCATCCTGGGCCCACTCTTGGAGGACAACTTCCGCCAAGCGATGCTGATGTCCGGCAGCGATGCCTCGATCCTGTTGCGCGGGCCGATCACCTGGTTCTTCTGGGCGGCAACCGTGGTCTCCATCGTCGCGGTCGTACGCCGCGAACTGCGCGCCCAGGCCGAGCGCAAGCCCGCCTGATCGGCCAGTCTCAGACCGTGCCGGCGTAGCGGCCGGCCAGGAAATCGGTGAAGAGCCGCACTTTGGCAGAGAGGTGGCGTGCCGGCGGGTAGATGACCTGCAGCACCCTCTCGGGCATCTCGAAGCCCTCGAGCAGCGGCACGAGCCTGCCTCTCTCAAGCTCGTCGCGGATGGCAAAGCCGGGAAGGATCGCGATCCCCAGCCCTGCCAGCGCCGCATCGCGCAGAGGGTCGAGGTTGTTGGCGCTCAGGAGTGGGCGCACGGGCACGCTGATCCGCCCCTCGGGCCCTAGGAACTCCCAGGCCCGCGCCTCGGCGCCCAGGCGGTACTGCAGCAGCGCATGGCTTACCAAAGCGCGAGGGTGCTCGGGCCGGCCTGCCCGGGCGAGATAGGCTGGTGCGGCGCAGGCGACATAGCGAAAGCGCGCGATACGGTGGTCGACCAGCGTCGTCTCCTCATCCGGCTCTGCGACGCGGACCACGACATCATAGCCCTCCGCCACCGGGTCGATGATCCGCGTCTCGAGATCGAGGGAGACTTCGAGCTGCGGATGACGCGCCATGAAATTGGTGACCGCGGCTGAGATATCGAGCCCCCCGAAGCTGAGCGGCGCGCTGATGCGCAACAGGCCGACCGCCGCCTCATGGCTCGCTGTCACGCCCGCCTCTGCCTCCGCCAAATCGTCGAGCAGTCGGCGCGCACGGTCGTAGAAGGCCTGCCCCTCGCTCGTTAGCGAGACGCGGCGGGTGGAGCGGTGCAGAAGCTGAACCTGCAGCCGCTCCTCAAGCGCGATCACCAGACGGTTCGTGCTGGAGCGAGACTGGCCCATCTCGCGCGCGGCAGCGGAAAAACCGCTCGCCTCCGCGACGGCCGCGAAGGCGGTGAGTTCGGCAAAACGATCCATAGCGACCTGTTCGTTTAGCAGGACAGTCTGTCCCTATATGGCGTGATTGTCGCGCCAATCCATAAGTTTCATTTCCTGACCATCCAGAGAGAGGAGGCGGAAATGGTCATCATGACCCGCCGCGCGGATGAGCGCGGGAGGCAGGCGCGGGATTGGTTCGAGAAGCGGTTGAGCTTCTCGCATGGCGACTACTATGACCCACGATATCTGGGCTTCGGGGCGCTGCGTGTGCTCAACGAGAACCACCTGGCGCCCGGGGCCGCCTTCGATGCAGCACAGCGCTCTGATCTCGAAATCCTCTCCGTGGTGTGCGACGGGCGCCTCCGGCATACGGACAGCCTCGGCAATGAGCGGGTGGTCGAGACCGGGGGCGTGCAACGGCTGAGCGCCGGTGCGGGCGTTGAGTATCGTGCGGCCAACGCAGACCCGGACGCCCCCCTGCACTTCTTCCAGATCTGGGTCCTGCCAGATCGGCGCGGCGGCCGGCCACGTTATGACGAGGCGCGTTTCGCCGACCCGGCCCAGCCCGGTGGTTTGCGCCTTCTCGCCTCGGCCGAAGGGCGCAGAGGCTCACTCAGCTTGCGCCGCGACGTCGATCTCCATGCCGGTGCGTTGCGCCCTGGCGAGAGCCTCGCCCATCCACTGGGGTCCGAGCGTGAAGTCTGGCTACAGGTGGCCAGCGGCTCACTCACCGCCGGGGAGGAGCGGCTTTCTGCAGGGGATGGGATGGGCCTTGCGGAGATCGAGGTGCTGCGCCTCGCCGCGGAGACCGATGCGACCTTCCTGCTCTTCGACATGGCGCGGGACTGAACGCCCGCGCTCAGCCGAGGGCGCGTCGGATCCCCCCTGGCGTTACGCCAAGACGCGCGCGAAAAACATCCGTCATATGGCTCTGCGATGAAAAGCCCGAGCGATAGGCGACCTCCGCGAGCGAGAGCGTCGTCGTCTCGATCAGGCACCGCGCATTGGTCACGCGACGGGCCAGCACATGCTGAAAGGGCGTCTGGCCCGTCGTCTCCTTAAAGAGCTTCTGAAACGGCGCGCAGGGCATGCCGGCCAGGCGCGCGAGCGCCGCTGCCTCCACCCTGCCGCGCCCCTGCTCGTCGATATGCTGATCGATCCGGCGTAGGACGTCAGACGACAGCGCTCCGCTCTCGCCCGTCTCCGTCCCATTGCCGGCCAATCGCCACAGCTCGAGCACGACCGCCCCCACCAGCATATCGAGGTAAGAGCGCCCGGTGGTCGACCGTGTCTTGGTGACCTCCTCCAGCCTGTCGGTGATGCTGGCCACGATCGAGGAGCGGAAGAGGCGACGCTGCAGTGCGGCAAGCCCGGGCGCGAGCGCCGCAGCCTCCAGCCCGAGCACGCTCTCAAAGCTCTGCGTCGAGATCGTGAAGGCGCGGATCAGAGCCGGCTCATCCGTGGTATGCTCCACGATGATCCCAGGGCAGGTCAGCCGAAAATCGCCTGCCTGGTAGACGCGCCGGGGATGATGGCGCTCAGCCACCCGCGCCTCAGCGACAACAGCACTGCGATAGCTCCAAAGCGTCGGATGCGCGCGTTCCAGAAAACGGGCGGAACCGTCGACCAGATGCTCGTTTATGGAAAAGCCGGCTCCGGGCAAAAAAGTTTCGCTTTGCATCGCATTCGGCTGCATTGCGGGCACTGCGCTCAAAGGAAAGCCTCATGATCGATCGCGGTAGGCCAGAACTGGGCCGGCACCGGGCCGATTTCCAGCTTTAGGTTCTAGTTCGAGACCGTCCGCTGCAGATCGAGAACTTGGAATAACCGGAGGAGGATCTCGGAAGTCTCCACAGATCGCCGCTCCCATCTCCGCCTCACCGGCGCCGACAGCGGCACCGACCCGTTGCAAGAGGACCGAGGCCACGTCGCTGTCGGTCCCGGAAAGGAGATGGACATGTCCGAGAAGCTTGCCGTGCTGACGCCCGAGAACAGCCAGCTCATCTTTATCGACCATCAGCCGCAGATGGCCTTCGGCGTGCAGTCGATCGACCGGCAGACGCTGAAGAACAACACCGTGGCGCTGGCCAAGGCTGCGAAGATCTTCGAGGTGCCGACGATCATCACGACCGTCGAGACCGAGGTCTTCTCGGGCCACACCTACCCGGAGCTGCTGGGGGTCTTCCCGGAGCACCCGATCCTGGAGCGGACCTCCATGAACTCCTGGGACGATCAGAAAGTGCGCGATGCGCTGGCCCAGAACGGGCGCAAGAAAGTGATCGTCTCGGGGCTCTGGACCGAGGTCTGCAACACGACCTTCGCGCTGAGTGCCATGCTGGAGGGCGGCTACGAGATCTACATGGTCGCCGATGCGTCGGGCGGCACCTCGGAGGACGCTCATAAGTACGCGATGGATCGCATGGTGCAAGTCGGCGTCGTGCCGGTGACCTGGCAGCAGGTGCTGCTGGAGTGGCAGCGCGACTGGGCGCGGCGCGACACCTATGACGCGACGATGGACCTCGTGAAGGAGCATTCGGGCGCCTACGGCATGGGCGTCGATTACTGCTACACCATGGTCCACAAGGCGCCCGAGCGCGTGACCCATGGCCCGCGGCTCGATCCGGTCCCGGCGCCGACGGGCATCGCTGCGGAGTAATCTTCGCGCCGGCCTCATGGCCCAACCGAGGGCGGCGATCGCAGCCGCCCTCACGCACCCCTGACATGAAACCGCGGGCCCTGCGAGGCCCCCTTCCCGGCCCGCTGCCCCGCCCGTTCTGCGGCTGCGCAGGCTTGGGCTGAGAGCGACGACGGAGCTTCTGATGACCGCATTTGCCGCCCCAAGCCGGCGCGACGTGTTGCGCGCTGCCACCAGCCTCGGCGCTCTCGGCGCCGGTTCGAGCCTTGGTGCTCTGACAGCCGGGACCCCCGCGCTGGCGCAGTCCGCGACGGCCGATCTCGTGCTCTTCAACGCCCGTATCACCACCATGGACCCGGATCGTCCGGAAGCGACGGCGCTCGCGGCGCGCGATGGCGTCTTCGTGGCCGTCGGCGACGAGGCCGACGTGCGCCCCCTCATCGGCCCCTTCACCCAAGTGATCGACGGGGGCGGCAAGCGCGTGATCCCGGGGCTGATCGACAGCCACACCCATGCGATCCGCGGCGGCGTGAACTACAACCTCGAGGTTCGCTGGGACGATGTAGACAGCCTGGAGGAAGCGCTCCACAAGCTGCGCGTCCAGGCCGACCGCACGCCCGAGGGCCAGTTCATCCGCGTGGCCGGCGGCTTCTCCGAGTTCCAGTTCAAGGAGAAGCGCCTGCCCACGGTTGCCGAGCTCGACGCCGTGGCGCCGAACCACCCGGTGCTGATCCACCATCTCTACAAGCTGACGCTGCTCAACAGCCGCGCCATGGCCTACTTCGGCTACGACAAGCCGGGCCACCCAACCTATCCGGGCGGCGTGGTCGAGAAGGACGCGAGCGGCGAGGCCACCGGCCGCCTGCTCGCCGCCCCCTCGGGCCTCATCATGTACAAGACGCTTTCGGGGGCGCCCAAGCTCTCGATCCGCGACCAGATCAATTCGTCCATGCACTACATGACGGATCTGAACCGCTACGGGATCACCTCGGTCTCGGATGCGGGCGGCGGCGGCATGGAGTTCCCGGATGCCGATCCCTACAAAGTCACCCGCTACCTGCATGACGAAGGCCTGCTGACGACGCGCGTCGGCTACCACTCCTTCCCCCAGATCAAGGGTCAGGAGCTGGCGGATTATCAGCGCTGGACCAAGGACATCCGCGCCGGCAGCGGCGATGACATGCTGAAGTTCGTGGGCGCCGGTGAGAACCTCGCCTGGGCGTCCTATGACTACGAGATCTTTGCCGATGCGCGGCCCGATATCGACGATGGCGCCGAGGCCTATCAGGAGCAGGTGATGACCGTCCTCGGCGAGGGCGGCTGGCCCTTCCGCCAACACGTCACCTATGAGGAGACCGGCGACCGCCTTCTGCCCGTCTACGAGCGTGTAGCCAAGGGCGCGGGGCTGACGCCGGGCTGGTTCATCGACCATGTCGAGACCTTCAGCCAGCGCAACCTCGAGCGCATTGCAGCCCTCGGCGGCGGCATCGCGCTGCAGAACCGGCTGCAGTTCCAGGCCGAGGATTTCGTGGCCAACTATGGGATGGAGGCGCTGAAGCAGACCCCGAACTTCCGCGCCATCCTCGATCTCGGCGTGCCCGTCGGCGGCGGTACGGATGCCACGCGCGTGACCTCCTACAACCCCTGGTACTCGATCCAGTGGATGACCACCGGCCTCTCGCGCGGTGGCATGCGGATGTATGACGACGACAACCTGCTGACGCGTGAGGAAGCGCTGCGGCTCTGGACCACCGGTTCGGCCTGGTTCACCGGCGATGCGGGGCGCAAGGGCGCGATCAAGGCCGGCCAGATGGCGGACTTCGCGCTGCTGGATCGGGACTACTTCCAGGTGACGGATGCTGAGATCGCCAAGCTCACCTCGGCGCTCACGGTCCTGGGCGGTTCGGTCGTCTATGGCGAGGGCGCGTTCGCGCGCCACGACCTGCGCCACCTGCCCCCCATCAGCCCCGATTGGTCGCCGGTGATCACCTTCGACTACTCACCAGCCTGATCCCGCCAAAACTGGCGGTCGCCTGCGTGCGCGACCGCCCACGAACATAAGGGAGACCGCCATGACCGCCCCGGATACGACAAGTGCCGAGACGACAGGTCCCGAGACGATCCTCTTCAACGGCCGCATCACCACCTTTGACCCCGAAAACCCGGAGGTCAGCGCCATCGCATTGGCCGCTGGCCGCGTGCTCGCGACGGGCCCGGATGCGGAGATCATGGCCAGGGCCGGGGATGCGGCGGTGATCGACCTTCAGGGCCGTCGCGTGATCCCCGGGCTGATCGACAGCCACACCCATATCATCCGCCAGGGCAACAACTTCGCGATGGAGC
>JBCCLX010000088.1:0-12501 GCA_039026635.1 Pseudomonadota bacterium | reverse complement strand
TCTCGAGGCTGTCTTCCTCGGGATCATGCTCTTCGGCTTCAACAAGGTCTCCAACCGCGTGCACACGTTGGCCACCTTCCTGGTGGCTTTCGGCACCACGATGTCGGCCTTCTGGATCATCGTGCTCAATTCCTGGATGCACACGCCCGCAGGCTTTGAGATGCGCGATGGCGTCGCCCATGCGACGGATTGGATGGCGATCATCTTCAACCCGTCCATGCCGTATCGGCTCGCCCATATGCTGCTCGCCTCGGTGCTGACCTGCGCTTTCCTGATCGCCGGGCTCTCGGCGCTCAGGCTCCTCTGGGGCCAGGGCGAGGCGGCGATGAAGGGGCTCAAGACCGGGGTCTGGGTCGCCGCCATCGCCATTCCGCTGCAGATTTTCGTGGGCGATATGCATGGGCTCAATACGCTCGAGCATCAGCCGGTGAAGGTTGCGGCGATGGAGGGCAACTACGAGACGCGCAGCCATGTGCCCCTTGCTCTCTTCGGCATCCCCAATGACGAGACAGGGGAGCTCGACTACGCCATCGAGATCCCGAGCATGGCCTCGATGATCCTGACCCATAGCTTCGAGGGCGAGGTGCCGGGTCTCAACGACTTCGAGCACCGCCCGCCGACCGCACCCGTCTTCTTCGCCTTCCGCATCATGGTGGGCGTTGGCATGGCGATGCTCGCGGTCTCCTGGGTCGCGGCTTACCTGCTCTGGCGCCGGGCGCGCAGGGGTCAGGAGATCGGCCGCTGGCCGCTGCGCGCCCTCGTCGCCATGACACCCGCCGGCTGGGTGGCGACGCTCGCCGGCTGGTACGTGACCGAGATCGGCCGCCAGCCCTTCCTGGTCTACGGCGTGCTGACCACCGCCGATGCCGTCGGCCCAGTGAGCGCGCTTGTGATCGCCGGCAGCCTGACGGCTTACCTCTTGGTCTATGCAGGGCTGCTGGCCGCCTACATCGGCGTGGTGCTCTACCTCGTGCGCAAGGCGGGCCAGCCTGCCGATCCCGCCGGCCACCCCGCGGCGGCTTTCGTGCCAGCGGAATGATGCGGCTGCGGCGCGGGCTATCTCGTCGCGAGGGGCGCGCCGCCCGGGCGCGCCACCCACTGCGCTCGCCAAGCCATGGGAGGCCCCGATGCTCGACCTGATCCCGAACCCCGACGAGACCCTGCCGCTCATCTTCGCGGGCCTCATGGGTCTTTCGATCCTGATCTACGTTGTGCTCGATGGCTATGATCTCGGCGTGGGCGCGCTCTTCGCTGTGGCCCCAGAGGAAGACTACGACCGCATGGTCGCCTCCATCGGCCCCTTCTGGGACGCTAACGAAACCTGGCTTGTGCTCGCCATCGGGATCCTACTCGTCGCCTTCCCGGCAGCCCATGGTGCGATCCTGACGGCGCTCTACGTGCCCGTCGCCGTCATGCTGATCGGGCTTATCCTGCGCGGCGTCGCCTTCGAGTTTCGCGCCAAGGCGCCGGGCGCCTCGAAGAAGTGGTGGAACCTGGCCTTCTTCGCGGGATCCACGATGACGGGCCTCTCCCAGGGCTACATGCTGGGCGCCTATATCCTCGGCCTCGATGCGGGCTGGGCCTCCATCGCCTTCGGCATGCTCACGGCCTTCTGCCTGATGGCGGCCTATGTCTTCATCGGCGCCGCCTGGCTGATCTACAAAACCGATGGCGATCTGCAGAAGCGCGCGGTGGGCTGGGCGCGCAAGGGCCTCCTGATCGGCGGCGGCGGCATGGTGGCCGTCTCGCTCGCCACGCCCCTCGCCTCCGAGCGCATCTTCGACAAATGGTTCAGCTTTCCCGAACTCATCCTGCTCGCACCCTTGCCGATGATGACCGCCGGCCTCTTCGCCGCCGTCTACATCCTGCTGCGCGAACTGCCTCTGCCGGGCGACCGCTGGTGCTGGGGCCCTTTCGTGGGCGGCACCGCGATCTTCTCGCTCGGCTTCGCGGGGCAGGCCTATTCCTTCTACCCCTATATCGTGCCCGGCCAGATGACGATCACCGAGAGCGCTTCGGCGCCCGAGAGCCTCGTCATCATCCTCGCCGGCACGCTGATCGTTCTGCCCACCATCGTCGGCTATTCGATCTTCGCCTACCGCGTCTTCGGCGGCAAAGCGACGACGCTGACCTACGGCGGCTGAACGTGCCGCTGGCGTCCCGGGCTTGACCCGGGACCGCCTTCTGCCTCCCCTGGCCCCATGCCCGCGCCCCTCGCCATGGTCATCGGCTCCGGCCCCGCCGGCCTGATGGCGGCAGACGTCCTCTCCGCTCTCGGCTGGCGCGTCGAGATCGTCGATGCCATGCCCTCACCCGCCCGCAAGCTCCTGATGGCGGGTAAGTCCGGCCTCAACATTACTAAAGACGAGGATCGCGAGCCCTTCATCGCCGCCTATGCCGAAGCCGCCCCGCGCCTACGCCCGATGCTTGAGGCTTTCGGCCCCCCGGAGGTCATGGCCTGGGCCCGCGCGCTCGGCCAAGACGTCTTCACCGGCTCCTCCGGCCGCGTTTTTCCGACGGCCATGAAAGCCTCCCCACTGCTGCGCGCCTGGCTCGCCCGTCTCGACGCTCAAGGCGCGACGCTCCACCGCCGCTGGCGCTGGCTCGGCTGGGCGGATGACGCGGCCCGCACCCTCCGCTTCGCCACCCTCGCGGGTGAGGAACGCCGCCAACCTGACACCACCATCCTGGCGCTCGGTGGCGCGAGCTGGCGCCGCCTGGGCTCCGACGGCGCTTGGACGACGGTCCTCGCCGAGCGCGGCGTGGCGCTCACCCCCTTCCGCCCCGCCAACATGGGCTTCTCGAAGCGCTGGTCGGACCATATGGCCCCCCACTTCGGCGCGCCGATCAAAAACGTCGTCCTCTCGGCGGGTGAGACGTCCCTGCGCGGCGAATTCGTCCTCTCCGCCCGAGGGCTTGAGGGCAGCGCGATCTACGCTCTCTACCGCCCCCTGCGCGCGGGCGCGCCGCTCACCATTGACCTCCTGCCCGACCTCGACCACGGGACCATCGCGCGCCGTCTCGCCAAGCGCCGCCCCAAAACGACCGTCGCCGCACATCTGCGCAAAGCCCTCGGCCTCGACGCCGCCCGCCGCGCCCTCCTTTTCGAACACGGCCCCCTGCCAAGCGCACCAGCCGACCTCGCCACCCGCCTTAAAGCCTTGCCGATCTCGCATGACGGCCCGCGCCCGATGGACGAAGCCATCAGTACTGCCGGCGGCATCGCCTGGCCGGCCTTGAACCCGGACCTATCCCTAAAGGCACTGCCCAGCGTCCATGCCGCCGGCGAGATGCTGGACTGGGAGGCGCCCACGGGCGGCTATCTCCTCACCGCCTGCCTCGCCACCGGCCGCCACGCCGCCCTCGGCGCCCTGGCCTGATTTCAGGCTTGCGTAATGGACGCATTGCGGCCAGAAGCGCGCCCTCGCCGCACTGCGCGGCCTCGCGCCCCAGGGAGACCGCCCATGCGCATCAATCTCGGCTGCCGCCTCGGCTACCGGCTCCCCCAGCCGACGCCGATGATCCTGCTCCTGAATGTCCATTTCAGCCGCTCCGGCGATCTCGAACGGCCGGACCTGCTCCGCACCACGCCCGCCGTACCGCTGAGCGCCTATCGCGACTTCTTCGGCAATTGGTGTACCCGCCTCACGGCCCCCGCCGGCGATTTCCTGATCGAGACAGGCGGGATCATCCGCGATGCTGGCCTCTCCGACCCTGTGGGCCATGATGCCGCTCAGCACGCCGTCGAAGACCTGCCCTATGAGACCCTCGAGTTCCTGCTGCCGAGCCGCTACTGCGAGAGCGATCTGCTGGCGAACGAGGCCTGGGCGCTCTTCTCCGAGACCACGCCCGGCTGGTCCCGCGTCCAGGCCGTGGCCGACCATGTGCACAACACGATCCAGTTCGGCTACGAGTTCGGCCGCCCGACTAAAACCGCCGGCGACACGGCGCGCGAGGGCAACGGCGTCTGCCGCGACTACACCCACCTCGCCATCGCCTACTGCCGCGCCCTCAACATCCCGGCGCGCTACTGCACGGGCTACGTCTCCGACATCGGCCAGCCGCCCCCTTACGCGCCCATGGATTTCGCGGCCTGGATGGAGGTGTTCCTCGGCGGGCGCTGGTGGACCTTCGATGTGCGCAACAACGACACCCGCTTCGGCCGCGTCCTGATCGCCCAAGGCCGAGACGCCGCCGACGTCCCCCTGACCCACAGCTTCGGCCCCCACACCCTCACGAGCTTCGAGGTCTGGATCGATCAGATCGCGGACACGTAGCCGCCCTCAGCCAGCGCCCTTGTGAGATTGCGCCATTTGCCTTATCTTATCGGGCAAATGGCGCAATCTGAAGGAGGGCACCATGTTCATCGAAACGGCGAGCAACGGCGAGGCGACAGAGGGGCCGCTCCCGACCCACGCCGATCTGATGCGAGGTTTGCCGGCGCGATGGGCACAGGACCTGATCGACCGCGGTGCGCTTACCCGTAACGACGTTGCCTTGGTCATCCCGATCCGAACGCTGAACCGCCGAATTGCCGAGGCACAGTCGTTGACGGCGAGGGAGGGTGACGCGCTGACCCGACTTCTGCGTCTCGTCACCCAGGCGCGCGAAGCGTTTGACGGGGCTGAAGCCGCTGACATTTGGCTGAGATCAGCCAATCCAGCGCTCGGCGGAGGTGTGCCTATCGAGATGGCATCGACCGATGCTGGAGCGCGACAGGTAGAGGCGGTGTTGGTGCGGTTCGAGGCCGGGGTCTTTGGCTGACATAAAGGCCTGGCGGCTGACCCGTCCGAAGTATGCGCCGGGGCTTGACGGCCTCGGCGCGAAGAAGACGGGCGGGCGTTGGAACTCTCCTGGCCATGCCGTCGTCTACACAGCCTCCTCGCTGTCGCTCGCAGTCCTGGAGACTTTTGTGCATCTGCCCGCGACCATGCGCGATGTGCGCATGCTGCCGGAGATGCGGGCGATTGAGATCGCCATCCCCGAAACGCTCGTTGCCGATGCTACCCGACTGGCAGAACTCCCGCCCGCGCTTGAGGGTCAGCGTTTCGGAGATGGTTGGCAGCGGACCAAGGCGAGCGTCGTTCTTACGGTGCCCTCGGCCGTTGTCCCGCTCGAGCAGAACTACGTGCTGAACCCGACCCATCCCGACTTTCACATCGTCAGACTAGTCGCCGAACACGCCTTCGGCTTCGATCCTCGCCTCGTCGATGCCACTGCGTAGGTGCCGTCAAACGTCTAGGTTGGCGACGCTCAGCGCGTTTTCCTGGATGAAGTGGCGGCGGGGTTCGACGACGTCGCCCATGAGTTTGGAGAAGATCTCGTCGGCCTCGGCGATGTGGTCGATTTTGACCTGCAGGAGCGTGCGGGCCTCGGGGTCCAGCGTCGTTTCCCAGAGCTGGTCGGCGTTCATCTCGCCGAGGCCCTTGTAGCGCTGCACCGAAAGCCCCTTCTCGCCCTCGGCCATGATGATGTCGAGAAGCTCCGAGGGGCCGCGCACCGGCGTCTCGCGGTCCTTGCGCAGGAGTTTCGCGGGCGCGCCATAGGTCTCGGCGAGCGAGGGCGTCAGCTCGGCCAGGCGCCGGGCCTCGGCCGCACGCAGCGCAAAGGCGTCGACGCTGCGGGTCTCGGCCACTCCGCGGAGGATGCGCGTCAGCCGGATGCCGCCGTCGGCACTCACCATGCCCTCCCAACCGCGCGCAGTCTCGGGCGCCAGACTGTCCAGTCGCCCCGCCACAGCCTCGGCCTGCGCCTCGCTCACGCCGGGCTGCATCGCGCCCTCGACCGCCATCTGCTCCAGCACGAAGCGGGGATAGTGCGTCGGAAAGGCATTCAGGAGGCCCTTCACGCGCCGCGCCTCGTCGACGAGCCGCACGAGATCGGCGCCGGCAATCTGTTCGCCGGAAGCGAGCTGGAGTGCGGCCCCCTCCACGCCCTCGCGCGTGAGGTAGTCCTCCCGCTCCTTCTCGTTCTTGCAGTAGACCGACTGGCCCCGGCGGGTGACTTTGTAGAGGGGCGGCTGGGCGATGTAGAGATGCCCCGCCTCGATCAGCTCCGGCATCTGGCGGTAGAAGAAGGTCAGCAGCAGCGTGCGGATATGGGCGCCGTCGACATCCGCATCCGTCATGATGATGATCTTGTGGTAGCGGAGCTTCGAGAGGTCGAACTCACCGCGGCCGATCCCGGGGCCAAGCGCGGTGATGAGCGTGCCGATCTGTTCGCTTGAAATCATGCGGTCGAAGCGCGCGCGCTCGACGTTGAGCACCTTGCCCCGCAGCGGCAGCACGGCTTGGTTCTCGCGCTTGCGGCCCTGCTTGGCGGAGCCGCCGGCGCTGTCACCCTCCACGATGAAGAGCTCGGCCTTGGCGGGGTCCTTCTCCTGACAATCCGCGAGCTTGCCGGGGAGGTTGCTCACATCCATCACCGTCTTGCGGCGGGTGAGCTCGCGCGCCTTGCGGGCGGCCTCCCGGGCCATGGCGGCCTCGACGATCTTGGTGACGATCTGGCGCGCCTCGGCGGGGTTTTCCTCGAACCACTCGGCCAGCTTCTCGGCCATCAGGCTTTCGACGACGGGGCGGACCTCGGAGGAGACGAGCTTTTCCTTGGTCTGCGAGGAGAACTTCGGATCCGGGACCTTCACGGAGAGCACGCAGGTCAGCCCCTCGCGCGCATCATCGCCCGAAAGCGAGATCTTCTCCTTCTTCGCGATGCCCGAGGACGCCGCATAGGCGTTCACCGTGCGCGTCAGCGCCCCGCGGAAGCCAGCGAGATGGGTGCCGCCATCCTTCTGCGGGATGTTGTTGGTGAAGCAGAGGGTGTTTTCGTGGAACCCGTCGTTCCACCAGAGGGCGGCGTCCACCGTGATCCCGTCGCGTTCACTGCGTACGACGATGGGTGTGCCGAGGATCGGTGTCTTTGAGCGGTCGAGATACTGGACGAAGGCCTCGACACCGCCTTCGTAAAACAGCTCCTCCTCCTGCACATCCGCATGGCGCTGGTCGCGCAGGTGGATCCGGACGCCGGAGTTGAGGAAGGCAAGCTCGCGCAGGCGATGCTCAAGCGTCGCGTAGCGGTAGTCGATGTCCGAGAAGGTATCGAGGGAGGCGAGGAAGCGGACCTCCGTACCCTTGCGCTCTCCCTGGGGGCCCACCTGTTCCAGCGGCTTAGCGGTCTCGCCGCGCTCGAAGCGGACATGGTGCTCATGCCCGTCACGCCAGATCTTCAGCTCTAGCCAATCCGAGAGCGCGTTGACGACCGAGACGCCCACGCCGTGAAGACCGCCCGAGACCTTGTAGCTGTTCTGGTCGAATTTCCCGCCGGCATGGAGCTGGGTCATGATGACCTCGGCCGCGCTTACGCCTTCCTCATGCATGGCGGTGGGGATGCCGCGGCCGTTGTCGGAGACGCTGACCGAGCCGTCGGCATGGAGCGTGACGCGCACGATATCGGCGTGACCGGCCAGCGCCTCGTCGATGGCGTTGTCGACGACCTCATAGACCATGTGGTGCAGGCCCGAGCCGTCGTCGGTGTCCCCGATATACATGCCCGGTCGTTTGCGCACGGCTTCCAGGCCCTTGAGGACCTTGATGCTGTCCGCCCCGTACTCGCCCGGCTCCGCGCCCGACGGCTCGTCATTCTCGTTGTCTTGGGAGGTCATTGCCCGCCTATCTTTGCTCCTCTCTTCTTACAGCAACGCCAGAAGCCCTGTCACCTCTACCCGCTACAGCATGCTGTGTTGGGCGGTGTCCGGAGCCCCAAGACCGGCGATTTTGTGTTGATATTGACGCGTCAGCTCGCGGCGATGGCGCAGCCCGCCCCAGCGAGCACCCCGCCAGAGACGCGGTCGACCCGCGCGGCGGTGCGGCTGTCGGACAGACGGGCGCGCAGACGGTCCGCTCCCCAGGCGTAGAACAGGTCTCCCGAAAGGCCGATCGGGGTGGCGACAGCGAAGATCAAAAGGGCGTCGAGGAGGGTCAGATGCTCGACGGCAAAGAAGCCGGGAAAGAGCGTCATGTAGAAGATCGCAGCTTTCGGGTTGCCGACGTTGAGGAGCGCACCAGTCGCGGCCGAGCGCCAAAGATCGCTCTTGGTCGGCGCTGCTGCGTGGATCAGCGCGTGCCGCCCAAAGAGCAGCCCAAGCCCGATCCAGATGAGCCAAGCCGCTCCGATGTAACGCAGCAGGTCGAGCGCCACGGGATGGACGGCGGCAATGGCGCCAAGGCCGAGGAGCGCGGTGATGATCCAGACACTCTCCCCCGCGGCGGCGCCCAGTGCCATGGCGGCGCCCGAGCGGAAGCCGAGTGCTGCAGAGCGTGCCGCGACGGCGGCGCTGAGTGGCCCGGGTGAATACACGAGCACGATCATGGCGCCGGCGAAGAAGGCCAGATCGATCCCCGAGACCGTGATCATGCGGCATCCCCCCGCCGCGCGAGGCGGCCAAGCCGGTCGGTCACATCCTCCAACTGGCGCAGCGTCGTCGGCGAAAGGGACAGCTGCGCGCGCCCCGCCGTCTCGCGGGTCTCATACGCTTTGCAGTCCTCGATCAGCCCGCAGATCAAGAGCTGCTGTTGCGCGAAGAGTTCCATAAAGGCCTCCGCCTGCCGGCTGCCGCGCGCATGGCCGAAAAGGCCGGGCAGGAACCATGAGGTGACCGGATCGATGTCCATGCTGAAGTTGCGCCCGAAAGGCGCGTTCACATCGCCACCGATCCACGGGCGCGTCGCATTGGCCATCATCGCGGTGATCCCGGCAGCAACCGCTGTCGACCACATCGCGGCCATGCCCGTCATCAGATTGGCTTGCGTCTCGAACGGATTGGTCACACTGGGCCCTCCACCACTCCTGCGTCGCCCTTATAGCGCCTCGATGCGGCTCTGACCGTTGCTTTCCGACACGCCGATGCGAATGGCGCCCTGCAGCCCGTCGAAAAGCGCGGCTTCGGTCCCCGTCATCCAGGCTTGGGCGCCGAGGGCTGCGATCTCAGCGTAGAGCGCTTGGCGACGGTGTTCGTCCAGATGGGCGGCGAGCTCGTCGAAGAGCAGGATTGGGGCCGCGCCGGTATGGGCGGTCAGGGCCCGGGCATTGGCGAGGCAGAGCGAAATCAAGAGGGCTTTCTGCTCGCCCGTCGAACAGGCGCGCGCAGGCATGTCTTTCGCGGCATAGACGGCCTCGAGATCGCTGCGGTGCGGCCCCTCCAGCGTGCGCCCGGCGGCACTGTCGCGCGAGCGCGCCGCTTCGAGGGACCGGGCCTGGCGGGCGGCAAGCTCCGGCTCCAGGCTGTCGAGATCATGGCCCGAGGCCAGGGCTTCAGCGTAGCGTGCCTCCATGTCGCCCTCGATCCGCAGCCGCGCCCGTGGGAACACCGTTTCGTCGGCATGTCCGGCCCGCTGCGCTTCATCGAGGGCCGTGAGCGCCTCGGCGCGGCCCCGCGCGAGGCGGCTGCCGGCCCGCGCCATCTGCGCCTCGAGCCCGCCAAGCCAAGCCGGGTCCGCCGCCGGTCCCTCGCGCGCATCTTTCAGCAGCCGGTTACGGGCGCGCATCGCCTTCTCATAGGCGACCGCCGCATCCGCATGATCCGGATCGAGGCCAAGGGCGAGCCGGTCGAGAAACTGGCGCCGATCCGCCGCCGCTTCCGTCCAGAGCCGGTCCATCGCAGGCGTCAGCCAAACCATGCGCAGATGCCGGCCGAGCGCTGACTGCGCCGCGGCGCGCCCATCGATTTCCACGGTCCGCCGGGCGCTGGCGGGATCCTCGACGCCGGTGACGATCTGGATCTCTTGCACTCCGGTCTCCACCTCGGCGCGAACCCGCCAGCCAAGACGCTCGGGCCGGCGCACCGCATCGTCGGCCCCCGCGCGCCGCAGACCCCGCCCCGGCACCAGCATGCTGGCCGCTTCCAAGAGGTTCGTCTTGCCCGCCCCGTTCGGCCCGGTCAGCACCACCGAGGCGCCATCGGTCTCCAGCATCGCGCTGATATGGCTGCGATAATGGGAGAGCCGGAGTGTCAGGATCGCAGCGCGCGCCGTCATCTTCGGGCCTCACGATGCGCTGCGCGCACGACACTCATGCGTGAGAGCGCCTTGCACCGGCCCGCCCATGCGGCAACTGCAGCGCCATCCCCCTCTCGGAGAACTCCTATGATCACCTTCCACTACCACCACACACCCAACCCGATGAAAGTGGCGCTGTTCCTCGCCGAGGCCGACCTGCCTTATGAGGTCAAGGCCATCGACACCTTCCGCGGCGAGCAGCATTCCGAGGCCTATCGTGCCATCAACCCTAACGGCAAGGCACCCGCCATCGAAGACGATGGCACCCGCGTCTTCGACAGCAACGCAATCCTCCTCTATCTCGCCGAGAAATCCGGCCGCTTCCTCGGCAAGCCTGAGGATCGGGGCGAGCTTCTCTCCTGGCTCTTCTGGGTCGCCACGGGGCTTGGTCCCTTCTCGGGCCAATGGGTGCATTTTCAGACGGCCGGCGCGGCCGAAGGCGGGGATTATGCAAAGCGCCGCTACAAGTTCGAAGCGCATCGCCACTACAAAGTGCTCGACGATCATCTGAAGGGCCGTGCCTTCATCGTGGGTGACGACTACACCATCGCCGATATGGCCGCCTGGGGCTGGGTGGATCGCCATGTCCGTGTGCTTGGTGAGGGTGAGATCGACGGCTACCCGGAGGTGAAGCGCTGGTTCGTCGGCATCGACGCGCGCCCCGCCGTGGCCAAAGCCCGCGCCATAGGCGAAGGGCTGAGCTTCAAGAAGGACATGGACGAGGAAACGGCCCGCGCGATGTTCCCATTCAACTTCACCTGAGATCACGGCATCGGGCGCGGACAGCCGCGCCCGATCCAGCCTCGACCATGGGGTAGGCTGCAGGGCGCGTCAGCGGCACAGGGACGACCCTTGCACCGCCCCGCCACCTCCGCTATGTGCCGCGACGTTGCCGGTATAGCTCAGCTGGTAGAGCACGTCATTCGTAATGATGGGGTCGGGGGTTCGAGTCCCTCTACCGGCACCAAATTCTACGATAACATTTTGGTTTTCTTGTAAAATTCCGTCGATTCGTCGATCTGTCTACCTGTTGATTCACCTTTGATGAAGCGGTTCCTGTCTGTTGAACGGCGGAACGTGTCCGCTTCGCACGCCTTGTGGGCGAAGGGGCTCCTACTGCCGAGGAGGCCATACATCACTTTCAGCGCTATGGTGCCGGCGGTCGAGCACCGCATCCCGGCGCTGAGACTTAAGACCGAGGTCTGCTTTGGGGTCTGATCTCCGTAGGCTTGGCTTCTAGGAGGCCCAACTTGCTGCGCTGAGTGCGACCGCGGAGAAAAGATCCTCTCCGTAGGTGCGCGGCACACGTCGGGCGAATGCTGTTGAAGAAGTCGGCGTTGAAGTAGCGGTGAGGGCCTGATTCATCCGTGGATGCCCCCGGTGATGCAAGGTTCTTTGAAGAGCTTGGGCATGTGATCGGGTGCGGTCATCTGTCAGGTCTCTCAGGTGCGGCGCTGGAGATGCCGCGGGCCGGTATGGAGATACGCGGATCGGATCCATATCAATCTCAGCGGGCTTTGACGCCCTTTGAATCAGTCTGGTTTTTCCGACCCCGATCTTCTCGATTATCTGCCCTTACTGTTCGCCGACCTCCTCACATCTCCCAACGTACCGATATCCTGCTGCGTTCAGGCAGCAGGCACCGGGTCCCGGTAGTCTTCGTTCTTCACGAGCATGGCCCAAACTTGGCGCGCCATTCGATTTGCAAGCGCGATGGCCACCACCATGCGCGGCTTCCTTCCCAGCATTCTGCCGAGCCATGAGCCATCGGGCGCACCGCGGCGAACGGCAGCCCTCACCACCGACATCGCGCCGATGACGAGGAGCCTGCGGATGTCGCGGCTCTCCCATCTTCGAGGTCCTTCCCAACCGCTGTTGGCCACCCGTCGAGTGTTGCTTCGGGACCAGCCCGAGCGTCGCGCCGGAGGCGCGCATCCTGCGCGAGGCGGCGAAGTCTCGGCCCCTCCGGAACGTCTCCATCGGCGGCGCGAAGGCCGTCACGGCCGTCGCGGTCACAGGGCCGATGCCGGGCATGGTCTGAAGCCGGCGCGCAGTATCATCCCGGCGCGCCTCGGCGCGCATCTGCTTTTGAAGTGCATCGATCCGTTCGGTCAGAGCGGCGATCTGATCGAGATAGACATGGCCCGTCTCCGCCACCACCTGCGGCAGACCACACTTGTCATCTTCGAGGATCTCAGCCAACCGCGCGACATGCACCCTCTTCTTGGAGGCAACCCTGCCATACTCAGCCAGATGGCCGCGCAGGGCGTTGATCAGCTGGGTACGCTGCCTGACCAGTAGATCGCGGGTCCGAAAGAGGATCGACTGGCTCTGCTGCTCCCTCGTCTTCACGGTGACCGTACGCATGGTCGGGCGCGATGCTGCCTCCGCGATGGCCTCGGCGTCTGCGGAATCGTTCTTTTGGCGTTTCACAAAGGGCTTCACGTAGATC
>JBCCLX010000087.1:0-12513 GCA_039026635.1 Pseudomonadota bacterium | reverse complement strand
GACGATCTGCAGCCCCTCGCCTGCCATGCGGTCCACCAAGGCGCGGCTCTCCTGCGGCATCGTCCGCGGATCGATGCGGCGCGGCGGCATCACGCGATCGCCGGGCTCGGCATAGAGATCGGCGAAGAGGAAACGGCCGGCAGCGTCGCGTTCGATCACCTCGCAAAGGCCATGCAGCACGGCCTCGAGCCGCGTGTTGCCGGAGGCGAGCCCGTTGGTATCGGCCTGCCCGATCACCCCATCGAGGGCTGGGCAGATCACCAGATCGGTCGGCAGCCAGATGGGTGTGCCCGCGCGACCGAGATCGATGGCCGCGGACCAAGCGAGCGTGGCATCAGCATTGTAGGCCGTATCAGGAGGCAGCGCTAAGCTGTTTGGATCAAGCGCTTTCTTGCCCTCCGCCAGCAGCGCAGTGCGTGAGGTCCGTCGGCTCTCGGGGGGCGGTGTTTCTGCGGCGATGCGCTCGATCGCCTCCATGATCGCGCTGACACGCGCGGCCATCGGCGTGAGCCCTTTGCCCATATGCGTGGTCAGATCGCGGGCGAGAGGGGTCACGGCGCAAAAGACCGGCAGGCCCAATCGGTCGAGCGGGGTCAGGTCTGCCAGCCGGGTGATGGGAAGGCTGCGGGCGGCAATCTCGGCCCGCAGCAGGGTCGTCTCGAGCGGTGTTGTACGCGGGATGTGCGGCGCGATCTTTGCCGTCGGCTCCCCCGCAAACCAGTCGGAAAGGCCGGCCGAGACGGCCGGCTCAGCGGACATCTCAGACGGCGGCGCCGCCCGATTCCGGGTTGGACGCGAAGTTCTTGCCGGTGACCTTGTCTTTCAACTTGATCAGACCAGCGATCTCTTCGGCAGTGAACTCGTTGTTGATGATCTCTTTGTGGTGATCGCTCACGTCAGCCGGATCGGCGATAGCACCGGCTTCAAGAAGCTTCTCGAAATTCGTCATGCTGCTCTCCCTGATTACGCATTCCACTTCGCGTGAAGGTGACAGAACCGAACCGCTCGGGTTTCTGAATGTCAAGCCAATTTGAGAACTCGACTTCCGGCGCCGCTCTGTCGTCTCACAAGATGCAGGTGGGCCACGGCGGTGACAAGGAACCGTTAAGCGTTCTTGTTCGCGCTGAGACGCTCTGACAGCATGCGCCAACGCACCAAAAAAATGTCGTGCCGGCCCTTCTGCCGAGCCGCAATTTGACGGGAAACATCACATGCTTGATCTCAACGACATGTCGCGCAGCCAAATCATGCGCGCCAAGATGCGCCTGACCTGCAGTGCCGCGAATGAGGCCTTTGCCGATTTCTGGTCGCGCAAGGATTTGCCGGCGGTGGTGCCGGCTTTCCTGGTTCTCTTGCATCAGATCATGCGCTCGGCCGTGCCCCTTCTGCAGACCGCGCGCGACCGCTGTGCCGCGCTTGCCGAGGAGGACGAGCTGGCGGCCAAGCTGCATCGCTACTACGCCAAGCACGCCCTCGAAGAACGCGATCACGATGTCTGGGCACTGAACGATATGGAGGCGGCTGGCTTCCGGCGCGAGGATGTGCTGGCCCAAGTGCCGATGGCGGATCTCGCCTCGATGATGGGCGCGCAGTATTACTGGATCCATCACCACCACCCGGTGATGTTCATGGGCTGTCTGGCGATGCTGGAGGGGAGCCCGCCGAGCGTCACACTGATCGAGCGGCTGGAGAACGAGAGCGGCCTGCCCAAGGAAGCCTTCCGCACCTATCGCTATCACGGCGATGTGGATCCGCATCACCTTGAAGACCTTGACCGCGCCATCGATGAGCTGCCGCTGACCCGCGATCACATGGCGCTGATCAGCCTGAGCGCGACGCATACCTCCAATATGATGGCGTCCTGCATCCGCCGCCTCGGCCCCGACGACGCGCCGGCGCGCCAAGGATGAGCGGCGATAGCGACGGCGTGGACGAGGGCACGCCGCGCCGGACGGTGAGCCGCGGGGTCGCCTATCAGAACGACCCCGTGGTCATCATGGGCTGCCCCTACGACGAAGGGGCGACCGATGCGGTGCTCAGCGTCGAGATGCCCGCGCTGCACGGCGCGCTTGCGAGTTTTGGGGAGACCATCACCGTCTCGGAAGCGCGCAGCACACCAGAAGCCCGGCCCCTGACCACGGAAGAGCGGCGCGTGCTGATCGATCAGACCTGCCTGGCGCTGAGCGAGCTCTACGTCCATCGCTACCTCAAGCTCACGAAACATGCCTTCGACCCGGTCGCCGCGCTCCAGCAGCTGCGCCGGCGCTGCCAGACCGAGCGGATGGCTGGCTACGACTTTCATCTCGAGGTCATGCGCATCCTGAAGGAGCTGCGCGATATCCACACCGGCTATGTGATGCCGCGGCCCTTTTCCGAGATGCTGGCGCTGCTGCCTTTCACGCTGGCGGCCTATCGCCCGGGCGATCCGCAGCATCTCGACGATCCGAAGGGCGCCGCCCCGGAGAACGATGCAGCGCTCGAGCGTCGCGTGATCGTCCAGGGCATGCTGGCGGATTTTAAGCACCAGCATTTCGTGCCTGGCGTTGAAGTTCTCAGCTGGAACGGCATGCCCGTGCAGCAGGCGATCATGCAGATCGGCCAGGAGGAGCAGGGCGCCAACATCTATGCCCAGTTCGCCCTTGGGCTCCGGCTGATGACCGTGCGCTGGCTCGGTGGCTCGCTGCCGCCCAGCGAGTATTTCGTGACGATCTTCTATCGCGATCTGGCGGGTGAGGCGCGGGAGATCCGCTTCCCCTGGCGCGTGATCACGGATTTCGCAAAGAGGGGTCGGATCGCCTCGATCCAAGCGCTGCAGGACTTACAGGCACTTCAGGCGGAACAGCACACCGAGGAGGGGCCGTCCCCGGAGGAGCGTAAGCTGCAGGAGAATGTGGCCAAGAAGCGCCTGGCCTCGGGCGAGGCGCTCAAGCATCTGGGCTCGCTCAAGGGCAAGAGCGAAGCGCATGATGAGGAGGACCCCTCAGTCGACGGGCGGACGCTGTTGGAGACGCATGCGCGCAAGCGGCTCTTCGCTCTGCCAGGGCGCGGGCCGAAATCGCGCGACGGGGTGGTCGGCTACGCGCCGGTCCAGATCTCGGACCTGCCGCCCCATGCCTTCGATGTCTCCATCGTCACGGTGCGCCATGAAGGAGGTGAGCAGCGCTTCGGCCTTCTCCACATCGAGAACTTCTTCACGCCGCGCGATCCCTTCGTTGCTGCCTTCCTGCGGATCCTGGAGCAGATGCCCGAGACGGGGCTCGTGATCGATCTGCGCTCCAATCCCGGCGGCAAGGTGAAGGCGGCCGAGACCATCCTGCAGACGCTGACCCATCGCGAGATCACACCGCTGCCCTTCCAGTTCCTGGCCACCACGCTCGTCGAAGAGCTGGTCCTCTCGCGCAAGATCGCGGCCAATGAGCTGAAGCCTTGGAAGGACAAGGTGGTCCCGTCCATCGAGGTCGGAAACCAGTATTCCCGCTTCTCGACGCTGACGGATCGCGACGTCGCGAATGCCATCGGGCAGCGCTACTTCGGGCCCGTCGCGCTGATCACGGACGCGATGACCTATAGCTCGGGCGATATCTTCTCGGCCGGTTTTCAGGATCATGAGATCGGCCCCGTGATCGGTGTGGATCCGACGACGGGAGGCGGCGGTGCCAACCTTTGGGAGCATCGGCTGAGCTGCAACTACGACGAGGAGAATGGGCGGCTCGATCCTCTGCCGGGCGGGGCCTATAGCGGGCCGAAGCTGCGCTATGCGGTGCGGCGCTGTACGCGGGTGGGCGAGCGTCGGGGCATCCTTGTCGAGGAGCAGGGGGTCGAATGCGATGCGCTCCATCTGCCCACGCGCGAGGATCTCTTGGAGCGTGATCGCCATCTGATGCAGTTCGTCGCCCGCGTGCTGCGCGAGCGAGAGGTGACGGGCTACAAGATCCAGCTCTTCGTCGATGACGTGCCGGTCGACATGGGCGCGCGGGATATCGAGGTGCAGACGGCGAGCGACACGGTGGTGTTGCGGGTCGAGATCACGGTGGACCCGGCTCTGGGTGAGGTCTCGCATGCGCTCTTGGTCGACGGGGTGGCGCGGGACACGTTGGAGTCCCACGACGGCAGGGCGCGCTTGGAGACGATCTGTTCGACGGCGGCACCCTTGACCTTGGGCATTCGCAGCGATGCGGGGGAGCGGGCCTCGGAGGCGGGGATGAGGACCATCGCCCGTGCGCGGCGTCAGATGAGCTTTGTCGCGCCTGATCCGGAGCCTGCCGTAGGCGGGTGACGAGCGGGGCTCGATGGTTGGGGCTCGATGGTTGGGGCGGGATCAGACGGCGAGCTGGTTCGTCTTGTCGAGGCGATCGGCGATCACCTTGATCATCTCGATCGCCACATCCGGAAACTCGCGCAGGAGCTCGAGGATCGTATCGCGTTCGAGGCGCAGCATCGTGAGCGCGCCTTCGGCGACGAGCGCGGTCGAGCGCGGATTGCCCGTCAGCACCGCAAGCTCGCCCACGATATCGCCGGGGGGCAGGGTGGTCAGCCGCGTCTCGCCCTCCTCACTTGGGATCAGGACGGCGACCGCTCCCTCCAGGATCACGAAGGCCGCATCGCCGCGCTCGCCCTTCTCGGCGATGCGCTCGCCAGGCAGGAACACCTCGATCTCCCCGCTCATGGCGACGATCTGCAGGCGGGCGCTGTCGAGCGCGCGAAAGAGGGCCATGCGGCGCAGGATCTCGAGCGTGTCGGCAAGGGTCATGCCGCGGGGCCTTTCGCGATGCAGACCGCGCCAGGGATGGCATCGGCCGGGCAAGGCTTGAGATAGGGCATCATGCGGCCCCGTCCCCCGTGCCTTCTCCTCTGCCGTCCTCCTCGTCGTCCTCTCGTCGGGCGGGCGCGAGGCGGTGGATGGAGAGGCCCATCTCGCTGCCTGGCTCGCTGCCCGTCTCGCTGCCTGGATCGGTGCCTTGCAGGAGCGTCTCTGGCAGAGCCGGCGGCGTTTCGCTTGCAAGCACCACGGCGGTCTCTGGCAGTTCGCTGGCCAGAAGGCGGAGGAGACCTGCGGTAGCGTCAGGGTGCAGATCCGCGCCATCGCCGGCGATCAGTACGACCGACGGGCGCTTCAAGAGCACGCGCATGAGGGCGATTTGGCGCAGCGCCTGAGCGGGCAGGGCCTGGGCCGCCTCGCCCGCGCTCGCTTCGAGCCCGAGATGCAGAAAGCGCTCGGCCAGCCCCTGTTCGGCCACCGCCGCGATCAGCCGGTCGTCGAGCCGGCGCCAGAGAGATTTCCGGTCGTGCCGGCGCGGCCCGTTAAGCACATTGTCGGCGACGCGGAGCGACGGATGATAGCGCGCTGCATCGAGCGGCACGAAGCTCTCGAGCCGCCGGATCGACGGCAGTGCGCCGGTCCGGATGGCAAGAAGGCGCTCGCGCATCGGACCGTCCAGAACATCGAGCCGATCGCGTGCTGGCACGAAGGCGGCGGCGAGCGCCATCAGCCGTGGGCGATCCTCGCGTTTGGGACTGCGGCGCCCGGAGGCCTCGAAGGCGCGAATGATCGTGGCGCTGTCCAGGATCTCGCGACGGGAGAAGCCGCCGAGCCGATCGAGCAGGCGCGAGCTGTCCCCCACCGAAGCCGCCACCTCGGCGAGGCTGCGGGCGATGCGCAGCCCGATCTCGAGCAGGAACGCCTCCGCGCCGGAGCGGCGCAGGATCGGGCGCAGGCTCGGGTCCTGCAGCAGCGCCTCTGGCGCCCGGCCCGGGGTTGCGGGAAGGGCGAAGAGCAGATTGGCGAGGAGCGAGGCATTGGCGTTGACCGTGCCGCTGTCCCAAGGCTCGACGAGGCCCTCGAGCACGCCCTCATCCGCCCCATCGGCTTTGGCAAGGCGGGCGCGCAGGTCGACGATGACGGCGGCAGTCGCTTCGGCCTCTTCGGGTGGCAGCACGCGCTCGAGCGCGACGCTTTGGAGCGCCTGATCGAGCCCGAGGCGGGCGGCAAGATCGATGATCCGCACATCGAGGGCGGCGGCGGCCTCGGGCGTGGCGGTACGGCTCCACTGCGCGCCGTCGGGGCCTGGGGCCTTCGCGGTGTCCGGCGGCTCGCTCCCGGGGGCCGCGTCGAAATCGGGGAGAGGCATGCCGACGGGCGGGCGCAGCAGCGCATAGGCGATGTTGTCGCGCAGGCTGCCCGTGGCGAGCCGTGGGCTTGCAGGCACAAAGCCGATGGCATCTGCGGCGGTGACGGGGGGCAGATCACGCAGATCCTGCCCACCGAGAGTGACCGTACCCCCATCGCTGAGCTCGATCCCCGCGGCGATCCGCAGAAGGCTCTCAAGACCCGTCGCGCGCGCGCCGCTGAGCACGAGCCTCTCGCCGGCTGTGATCGAGAGATGGCGCAGCGCCGGCCGATCTGCCGCGGGATCGGCGGAGATGCCGGTCAGCACCAGCGGGCCGCGGCCGGGTTGGGCCTCGGTTCTGGATGGGGGCGCGGGTGTCGGCTGGGCGGCGGTGTCGTGCGCTGCCATCAGATCGTCTGCCTGAAAGCCCTCGAGCACGAAACGATAACGGCTCGTGAAGTCGGAGAGGCGCTGGCCGTAGCCCAGGAGCGCCTTCCAGGGCCCTGCGAGGTCCTTATAGGCGGCCAGCACTGCCACCAGCGCGCCGAAGTCGAGATCGCCCTGGATCACCAGCGTGCCGCCGATGGCGTAGAACAGGAAGGGCGTGAGCTGATTGAGGAAGTTGTTCAGGAACTTGATGGTGAACTTGCGCCGGAAGATCGCCTGGCGGATGCGGCTGTTGGCGCCCAAGAGCCCCGCGATCTCGGCCAGATGCCAGGGCGCGGTGGCATGGGCGCGGATCTCGGGCGCAGTCTCGATGATCTCCCCGATGCGGTCGGCCAGCACGCGGGCATTGGCGGCGCGCTGACGGTTGAGCCGCAGGATCCGGCGCTGGAGGATCGGCACGAGGACGGTCTGAACGGGGTAGAAAGCAATGGCCGCAAGACCGAGCCAGACGTCTTGGACGAAGATGAAGCCGAGATAGACGAGCAGGAGCCCGCCCTGGAAGACCGGCGTGACGATCACCTCGCCGAAGAAGCCGCCGAGGGGTTCGATCTCGCCCATGATCGACTGGATCGTCTCGCCCGGGCGCAGGACGCGCAGGCGCTTCATGGGAAAGCGCGAGACAGTGTCGGCAAGCTCGTAGCGCATCCGCCGCAGAAGCCGCTCCCCCGCCATGCCGAGGCCGACGTTGATCAGCCATTTGAAGCCGTTGTGGATGACGACAGTGGCGAGAAAGGCGCCGCTCAACGCGAGCAGGTACTCGATTTGGCTCAGCGAGACGCCGAGCAGGGTGACCGGAAAGCTGCCGCCGTCGATGACGTCGTTGACGATGATCTTGGGGATCTCGAGCGAGAGATAGACGACGGGGAAGGAGATGAGCGTGAGCGTGAGCAGCACGATCTGTTCCCGCCGCGAATGGCGCCAGACATAGCCGACGAGAGAGGGCGCCTGGCGCGCCGTCATCGCCAGGGGTCCATCGGGTCAGTCTTGCGCCCAGGAACGCAGGCGCGGCGGGAAATCGACTGTGTCATCGCCCCGAACCTACACGGGCGGTGACGACAGGGAAGGCGGCTGCTGTGCTGCGAGCATCGGTTTCTCGGCCGCGCGCCTCTTTGGCACCGCCGGCGCGCAGCTGCGGGGCCGAGCGTCTAGAAGAGAACCCGCGCGCGGACGCCGACCTGTCGGCTGGGTCCGGGATCGAGGGGCAGGCCGACGCCGAGGATGCGGGCCGAGGCGGCCGCCGTTGTCCCGTTGGCATAGACCTCGTCGAAGAGGTTCTCGGTGAAGAGCTCCACCTCCCAGCGCTCCGCCCTGAGCCCGAGGCGCAGGTTGACGACGTTGCGGCTGTCGAACTCGAAGGTGTTGACCGTCGCGCCGTTGACGAAGCTCGATGTGAAGCTGTGCTCGACGCGCACGAAGGCATCCGCGCTCTCATCGAGGACGGGATGGGCATATTCGACGGCCATGCCGAGGGTATGCGTCGGCGCGTTGGGCAGCGTGGTGCCGGAGAAATCGACGCCGGTGGAGCCCACGAACTCGATGAACTTCGTCTTCGCCAACCCGTAGTCCAGGGCGATCGTGAGCCCATCGATCGGCTGGGCCCGGATCCCGATCTCAGCGCCAATCGAGCGCGCTTCAGCCGCATTGTCGAGCGCGGTGATCGCCCCGCCGTCAGGGGTCTCGATGCCGGTAAAGATCTGGATGTCGTCGTAGAAGGTGGCGAAGCCCGTGCCATTGACGACCAGCCGGCCGTCGAACCAGCTCGACTTGAACCCGGCGTCGATGGTGATCGCGCTCTCCTCCTCGAAGGTGGGGTTCACGGTGGCGGCATCGTCGATGTTGAAGCCGCCGGGGCGATAGCCGGTCGCGACCGAGAGGAAGGTCGATAGGCTCTCGGTCCAGTCGTATTTGATGCTGCCGCGGGGGGTGACGGCGCTGAAGGTCGCCTCGTCATCGAGCTCGAAAGAGCTGCCGCCGATGGCCTGAAAGAGCCCCGTGGCATCGTTCTCGAAGCTCTGACGCACCCTGTCTCGACTAAAGCGAACGCCGGCGCCCAGTTCGAGCCGGTCGGTGGGGCGGAAGCGCAGATCGCCGAAGAGGCCGAGATTGAAGACGTCCTGATCGGTGTCGTTCGTCAGCGCGCCGCCCGTGATCGGCACGCCCGGGAAGGCCAGATCGGGGCCGCCGTTGACGGCGGAGGAGACCTCGACGCTGCTGAAGCTGATGTTCGCGCCGAGGGTGAAGAAGGTCTCGCCGGCATAGGGCAGGTCGATCGCGTCGGACTCGAAGCGAAACTCCTGAGCGATGGAGGTCTCCGTCGTATCACCGTTGGTGACGCCGACCTCCGCGAGCTCGAGGTCGAAATCGTTGTTCTGATCCACCGTCACGCGCAGGAAGGAGGTGTTGGAGATCAGGCTGCCGAGGCCGATGTCGTATTCCCCGCGGAGCGTGAAGAGCGCACGGTCGAGCTGACTGTCGCCCTCGCTGCCGGCGTTGTTGAAGAAGGCCCCGCTCTCGATGCTGTCGGAGGCGGCGCTGTTGAACTGATTGTAGTTCGAGCGGTCGAAGGAGGCGGAGGCGTCGAGGGTCAGCCGATCGGTGGGCTCGGAGCGCAGGGAGAGGCGCGCGCCGTAGTCCGAGGTGCCGAGGGCGTTGGCCTCGAGGTTCGGGCTGTCGATGAAGCCGTCCGAGATCTCGCCGAAGGCCACGAAACGCGCCATCAGCCGCCGGTCCCCAGTGAGCGAGCCATTGGCGACGATGCGCCCGCGCCCGTTCGGGTAGCTGCCGGCAAGCAGTTCGGCTGAGGCTTCGAAGGCCTCTGTCGGTTTCTTCGTGACCAGGTTGATCGCGCCGCCGATGGTGCCGCGCCCGAAGGTCGTGCCTTGGGGGCCGTAGGCGACTTCCACGCGTTCGAGATCGAAGAGATTGGGGTCGATGCCGCTGGTGGTGCCGTTGGGGTTGAGGATCACCTCGTCCACATAGACGCCGTTGACCGGGCCGCTGGAGGCGCCGGCCGAGAGGTCCGAGAAGCCGCGGATCGAGACGATGCTGTCGCCGGGCGACGAGCCGCCGAGGAAGTTGATGTTGGGCAGGCGCTGGGTGTAGTCGCGCAGGTCCTCGACATTGGATTTCTCGAGCTCTGCGGCGTCGAGCACGGCGACGGAGCCGGGCACGTCCTGCAGGTTTTCCTCGAAGCGCCGGGCCGTGACTGTCAGCTCGTTGAGGAGGACCGGCCCGTCGGCGGGGGCGACGAGGCTGTTGGGGTCGTCTTCGAGCACCACGCTGGTGGCGCTGAGAAAGCGATAGGTGAGCCCACTGCCGGCGAGGATCGCGCGCAACGCCTCCTCGACCGCCAGCGCGCCTCTGGCGCCGGGCGAGCGGAGCGGGGCGACGAGATCGCTCGAATAGGCGAAGGCGATGCCGGTCTGCTCGGAGAAGCGTTCGAGCGCGGTTTCGAGCGGCTGGGGCGCGATGGCGTAGGTGCCGGTGGTCGGCTCGGCCGTTGCCTCGGTTGTCGCTTGGGCGACCTGGAGCGTCTCTTGAGCGCGCGCCTCTTTCGCGCCGGCCATCCCGCTTGCGCTCAGCAGCAGGGCGAGCGGGCCGGCGAGGGCGGTCGTGGTGGCAAGGCGGTGGGGCCGGCGCGGGGTCTGCGGCGGTTTGGTCATGGAATGTCCCTCTCAGCATGGTCTCGGGCTGGCTGAGCGGCTGTGCCTGGCTGGCCTCACAAGGGGAGACGTCCCTCACGCACAGGATCGGTGCCTGTTTCGCAACTTTCTTGAACCGCCGCGTTGGCCCGCGCGCTCACTGCAGGACCAAGAGGTAGCTGGTGAGGCGCGTGACGCTGAGGTTTTCGGTGGCGGCGAGCGCCTCGATCCCGCCCTCCAGATCGGCGAGTGCGATGCGGGCGGTGACGCGTCGGGCTGCCACCTCCGGGGCGGCGAGGACGATCAGCCCGGGGTTGTAGCGGTCGATCTCTGCAAGGGCGTTTGCGAGCGGCATGTCACGCAGGCTCACAAAGCCCGAGGGCCAGCCGACCTGCCTGACAGGCGCGATGGGGCCAGGGGGGGTGCCGTCGGCAAAGCTCGCCTGCTGGCCGGCGCCGAGTTCGAGTGCGTCGCCGCCGCCGGTATCGACGGCGACGCGGCCCTCGGTGACCGCCACTTCCCCGCCCTCGTTCAGGAGCCGGACGCGAAAGCTGGTGCCGAGGGCGCTGATTTGTCCCGAGCCGGCGGTCACCGTGAACGGGCGGTCCGGGTCATGGGCGACGTCGAAGATCGCCTCGCCCGAGAGGAGCGTGATCCGGCGCGCGGTATCTCTGAGCTCGAGGGCGATGGCTGTGTCGGTGTTGAGATGGAGGCGCGAGCCATCGGCCAACACGATTTGTGCCTGCTCGCCCACGCCCGTGCGGTGATCGGCCTGCAGGCGCAGGAGCGCCTCTGGCCCGGCCAGAAGCGCGAGCACCGCGACCGCGGCGACGGCCAGGGGCGCGCGCCAGCGGCGGCGGGTCGGGCGCGGTGCTGCGCGGGGCATCGGTCGCGGACGCGTAGCAGCGGGTGCAGCGGGCGCTGTGGGGGCGGCGGGCGTTGTGGGGGGGTCGGCTGCAAATGCCTCGCCGAGCGCGTCCGCATCCGCCCAGATGGCTTCGACGGCCGCAAAGGCATCGGCGTGGCGACGGTCGGCCTTGTGCCAGGCCTCGAAGCGGGCGCGCTCACCGTCATCCGCAGCCCCCGAGGTCAGCCGCAGGAACCAGTCCAGCGCCTCGTCCTCTGCGCGCTCCTCACGCGTTGTCATCACCTTTGCCTCGCGCCTTGCTTGGTGGCCTCACCTTGGTGGACGTCTGTCGTCGCTAAAACCGTCACTTGTCCCCTCCTTCCTCTGCGGCGCGCTCCCCCTCACCGCCTTCTTCCTCACCGCGAAAGCGCCGGCGCGCGGCCAGTAGCGTGCTCATGGTGAGCTTGAGGTCCTTGAAGACCGTCGTCAGCCCGATGCCGAGGGCAGCGGCGATCTCCGCATGGGAGCGCCCTTCGAAGCGTTTCAGCCAGAAGACCCGGCGCGCGCGGGGCGGGAGCGTGGCGACGGCGTCGGCGAGATAGGCCAGCTCCGCCCGCGCCAGCGCGGCGCGCTCCGGCGTGCGCTGCTCGATGGTCTCGATCTCCGACGCCGCCGCGTCATGCAGGCGCGCCCGCCGGCTCTGTCCCCGTCCCTGATCGATGGCGAGATTATTGGCGGCGCGCAGGACGAAGGCGCGCGGGTCCTCGATCTCCGGGCCCGGCGTGCTGAAGCAGAGTTTGAGGTAAAGCTCCTGCATCGCATCCGCCGCAGCCTCGGCCGAGCCGAGGCGCCGACGCAGCACCCGGCGGATCGCCTCCTGATGCGCGAAGAAAGCCTGGATCGTGAGCGCGGCGCGCGCTGGTCCCTCACTCATGGACGACCTTGTCCTCACCCGGTTCTGGGATGGCCGCAGGTTGGTCGGCCCCACCGTGCCTGGCGCGGTGGTCGCGCGCTGGGTGGGATGGATCTGCCGTGTGGTTCTGCCGCGTAGTTCTGCCCTGTCGTGTTGCCCTGTCGTGCTGCCCTGTCGGTAGAGCATATCGGTGCTGCGTGAAACCAGTCCGCGCTGTCTCTGCGCTCAGGCTGGCTCCTGCTGGGTCACGCAATGGATGCCGCCGCCGTTCTCATAGATCCGGTCGACGTCGAGCATCACGACCGCGCGCCCGGGGAAGAGTTCGCCAAGCACGCACTCGGCGCGTTGATCCGCGACAGGATCGCCGAACTCGGGGGAGTAGACGGCGCCGTTGCCGACGTAGAAATTGGCGTAGCTCGTGAAAAAGCGCGGGTCTTCAGAGCGGAAGCGGTTGGCCCAGGGCAGCTCTACGATCTCGAACCGGCGTCCTGCTGCATCGCGCGCGGCTTCCAGCCGCTTGCGGGCATCGCGATACTCGTCATGCCAGAGCGTGTCGTC
>JBCCLX010000086.1:0-12567 GCA_039026635.1 Pseudomonadota bacterium | reverse complement strand
TCGCGCGGAGCGGGCCCAAGGAGCAGGCCAATTTCATCATCCTGTTCCTGCGTCCGCAGGACTATGCGCCGGCGGCTGTGGCGCTGCGCCGCCAGCCCGGCGGTAACTTCCTCGCCGCCCAGGTGGATCGCTTCGGGCGCGCGGCCAACACGCCCTGCGTCGGTCTCTTCCTGCATGCGCGCCAGTCGGGGACGGCCGGGATGGTCGGGGATGAGATCCTGTTCGGCTTCGCCATCATCCGCGATGGGCTGCCGCCGCGGCTGGCCCGCTCCTGCGTGGAAGAAGAATTAGCCCAAGCCATGGGCCTGCCGAACGACGACCCCAATGTCCGCCCCTCGATCTTCAACGATGACCAGGAATTTGCCCTGTTGACCCGGCACGATGAGGCGCTGCTGCGTATCCTCTACGATCCGCGCCTCGCCCCGGGGATGACGGAGCGGGAAGCCATGGCGATCGTGCCCCGCATCATCGAGGATATGGACACGGGCGCGATCAACGGGCGGGATCGTTAGGGCGCCTCGGCGCCTTCAATTGCCTCGGCGATTAAGTCCTTCAGCCGCAGAGCATTGGCCCGCTGATCGTGTAGCCGCTCGACCCGGGCGCGCCCCGCGCGCCCCATCTCGGCCAGACGCTCGGGGCTGGCGGTCGCCATCGCGATCAGCGCCTCGGCCAGCGCCGCCTCATCGCCCGCCGGGACGATCCAGCCGCAGTCCTGATCGACGAGTTCCGGCACGCCGGCGATGTAGGTCACGATCACCGGCCGGCCGATCGCGAGCGCCTCCATGATGACGATGGGCAGCCCTTCGGCAAAGCTTGGCAGGAGCAGCCCGCGCCCCGCCGCGAGCCGCGTCGCTACCGCCTCATGCGGCTGCCAGCCCAAGAACCGAATGCGCTCGCCCGTACCCGTCGCCGCGACCGCGGCCTCGACCCGCGCCCGCCCGTCACCATCGCCGATCAGATCCAGACGCAGGCCCGGCGCCGCCTCGACCGCGCGCGCGACGGCAGCCGGGATCAACGCCTGCGCCTTCTCCGTGCAGAGCCGACCCACATGGACGATGGGCGCATCGGCATCGGGCGGTCCAGCCTCGGCAAAGGCGCCGAGATCGACCCCGCAGCGCACCACATGCGTCTTCTCGAAGGCCTCCATGCCGCAGTGAACCGCGACCTGCCCCTTCGCGAAATGCGTGATGGCGGCGATGAAGCACGCGCGTTCGGCCTTCAAAGGCAGGCTGGAGGCGACAGGATCGAAGAACTCGTTGGGCCCATGCACCGTCATGCTCCAGCGCACCCCGCCCATCGCCTCAGCCAGCATGGCGACGGCGGCGGAGTTGGTGGCGAAATGGGTGTGCAGATGGGCGATCCCGTCGGCGCGGCACCACTGCTTGAGCCGCACGGCCTCAAGCAGATAGGCCGCATGGCGCACCAGCCCCCCGCCCGCGCGCCAAAGCCACCACCAAAGCGCAAGCCCCCGCGCGAGCCCGCGCGGGTTCCCCGCCATCTCGCGCAGAAAGGCGGCGATCAGCCCGGCCTTGCCAGCCAGCAGATAGCGCGTGCGCGCGGCCTCGGCCCGATCGGCCTCGGTCACCAGAGCGCCGTCCCAGGGGCGGATGGCATAGCGCAGGATCTCGACCCCGCTCGCCTCGATCTCCCTGATCTCGCCGCGAATGAAGGTGAGGCTGGTGATCGGATAGGTGTTGAGAAAGTAGCCGATCTTCACAGGAGCCCTCCCCAAAGCGCGGCCATCTGGCGAAGGCGCCCGGGACCGGTCAAGGGAAAAACCGGCGCCTTGCCCGGTGAGAAGGGAGGTGAAGCGGTCCGGCGAATGCCGTATCCGGGGGCGTAATGGGGCGTGGCGCGGGCACGGGCAAGGCGCGGGCACGGCGCGGGTGGGACGCGAGCACGGTGGGGACGGAGGCACAGTCATGTGCGGCATCGCGGGGTTCTTTTGGCAGTCCGACCAGGCCGCCGGCAGCGGCGCGCAGGAGGAAACGCTCGTCCGCATCGACGCGATGACCGCCGCCCTCCACCATCGCGGCCCGGACAGTGGCGGGACCTGGGCGGACGCGAGGGCTGGTATCGCGCTCGGCCATCGCCGGCTCGCCATCGTGGATCTCTCGCCCGCCGGCCATCAGCCGATGGCCAGTGTCTCAGGGCGTTACTGGCTCACCTATAACGGGGAGATCTACAACCACAGCGCGCTCCGCCGCAGGCTCGAGGCACAGGGCCGCGCGCCCACCTGGGCCGGCACCTCCGACACCGAGACGCTGCTGGCCGCGATCAAGGCCTGGGGGCTGGATACCGCGCTCTCCCGCGCAGTGGGCATGTTCGCGCTCGCACTCTGGGACAGTGCCGAGCGGCGTCTCTTCCTGGCGCGGGACCGTTTGGGTGAGAAGCCGCTCTATTACGGATGGCAGGGCGAAGGCGCCACTGCCCGCTTTCTCTTCGGCTCGGAGCTGAAGGCGCTGACGGCGCACCCGGCCTGCGAGCGGCGCATCCGCTCCGCGGCCATCGCTCAACTCATGCGCCATTCCTACGTGGGCGCCGAGCATTGCATCTATGAGGGGCTAGCCAAGGTGCCGCCGGGTGGCATCGTCAGCCTGTCGGCCGAAAGGCCCGAGCCGGTCGTCCGCCGCTACTGGTCCGCCGCCGAGGTGGCCGCCACGACGCCGCGGATCGAGGTCAGCCCCGAGGAAGCGGTCGACCAGCTCGAAGCGCTGCTGCTCGAAGCGGTCGAAGGACAGATGATGTCCGACGTGCCGCTCGGCGCCTTCCTCTCGGGTGGGATCGACAGCGCGACGATCACGGCGCTCATGCAACGTCTGTCCGACCGGCCGGTGCGCAGTTTCTCCATCGGTTTCCATTCAAAGCGCTACAACGAGGCCGAACACGCCAAGGCCGTCGCCGCCCATCTCGGCACCGATCACACCGAGCTCTATGTGGGCGATGAGGAACTGCGCGCAGTCGTCCCCCGCTTGCCGACAATGTACGACGAGCCCTTCGCGGACAGCTCGCAGATCCCGACGCATCTGGTGGCCGCCATGGCGCGCGAGCATGTGACCGTCGCCCTTTCGGGCGATGGTGGGGATGAGCTTTTTGCGGGCTACGACCGTTATCGCCAATTCGACCGTTTCGCGCGGCAGATGCACCGGATCCCGCGGGGCCTGCGCGGTCTTGGCGCGCGGGCGGTGCGGACGCTCCCGCCGCGCCTGCTCGACCGTGTGCTCGGCCGGTTGCAGCCGGTGGCGGAGGGCAAGGAGCCCCATGCCCAGCGCCTCGCGCGGCTCGCGGATTATGCCGCCAGTCGCGACGTGACGGCGCTCCACCGCGCCCTCGTCTCCCGCGCGCGGACGCCGCTCGCCTTGGTGCCGGGGGTCGAGGAGCCAGAGGACAGCCTCCTCGCACCGGATCCCCGCCTCGAAGCCCTCGCCCCACCTGAGCGGATGATGGCGCTCGATACGGGCGCCTATCTGCCGGACGATATTCTGGCGAAGGTGGACAGGGCGACCATGGCCTGCGCGCTCGAAAGCCGCGCGCCGTTCCTCGATCACCGCGTCGTGGAGTTCGCTTGGTCCCTGCCCCTCGATCTCAAACTACGGGGCGGCATCCAGAAATGGGCACTGCGCCAGGTGCTGTATCGCCATGTGCCCCAAGCGCTGGTCGACCGGCCAAAAATGGGGTTCGAAGTGCCCGTCGCAACCTGGCTGCGCGGCCCGCTGCGCGACTGGGCCGAGGCGTTGATCGCGCCCGAACGGCTGGCGCGGGAGGGTTTTCTCGATCCGACAGAGGTGCACCGGCTTTGGGACGCGCATCAGTCGGGCCGCGAGGTCTGGGCCATGCAGCTTTGGAACGTGTTGATGTTCCAGGCCTGGCTCGAGGCCGAAACCGCCGATCGCGCCCGGGCGCAGGCGGCCTGAGGGCCATCGGTGCTGGCGGGTCGGGTCGGGCTCGCTTAGTCTCCGCCACGGCTGGAGCGACAGGGGAGAGGCGCGATGATCTGGGACATGCTGCGCGGCGAGTTCATCGATGTCATCGAGTGGACCGACGATACCCGCGACACCATGGTCTGGCGGTTTCAGCGCCACGGCAACGCGATCAAATACGGCGCCAAGCTGACGGTGCGCGAGGGTCAGGCGGCCGTCTTCGTGCATGAGGGCCAGCTGGCAGACGTGTTCCAGCCCGGGCTTTATCAGCTCGAAACCAACAACATGCCGATCATGACGACGCTGCAGCACTGGGACCACGCGTTCCAGTCGCCGTTCAAGTCGGAGATCTACTTCGTCTCGACCCGCCGGTTTCAGGATCTGAAATGGGGCACGAAGAACCCGATCATGCTCCGCGATCCGGAGTTTGGGCCGGTGCGCCTGCGCGCCTTCGGCACCTATTCGATCCGCGTCGTCGATCCGGGGCTGTTCCTGCAGGAGATCGTGGGCACGGATGGGGAGGTGACGACGGACGAGGTGCAGTTCCAGATCCGCAACGTGATCGTCAGCCGCTTCACCAATGCCCTCGGCGCCTCGGGCATCCCGGCGTTGGATCTCGCGGCGAACCAGGACGAGATGGCGGCGTACCTGAAGAACCGCATCGCGCCGGAGATCGCCGCCTATGGGCTCGAAATGCCGGCGATGTTCGTCGAGAACGTGAGCTTGCCGGAAGCGGTGGAGCAGGCGCTCGATAAGCGCACTCAGATGGGCGTGATCGGCGATCTGGGGCGCTATGCCCAGTTCCAGGCTGCGGAGGCGATGAAGGCGGCGGCCGAGAACCCGGGCCAGGGTGGGACGGCAGGCGCCGGCCTTGGTGCCGGTATGGGGCTCGCCATGGGCCATCAGATGGCGTCGAGCTTCGGTGGCGGCGCCGGCCCTTGGGGCGCGGCACCCGCCCCTGCGGCCGCGCCCGCGGCCGCAGCACCGCCCCCGCCGCCGCCCCCACCGGCCGAGACCGTTTGGCATCTGGCCGAGAACGGGCAGACGCATGGACCCTTCAGCCGCGCCGACCTCGGCCGCATGAAGGCCGAGGGGCGGTTCAGCCGCGAGACGCTTGTCTGGTCGCCGGGTATGGCGGGCTGGACCAAGGCCGGGGACGTCGCGCCGCTCGCCCAACTCTTCACCATCGCCCCACCGCCGCCACCGCCTCCGCCCGTCTAGGGCCGCCGTCATGCCTTTGCCTTGCGAGCCCAGCCGACCTGGGGAGGTATCATGAACGCCCCGCGCGATTTCCCCTGCAACACATGCGGGGCGCGACTGGCCTTCCGGCCCGGTGTCGCCGCCCTCGTCTGCCCCTACTGCGGGGCGCGCAACGAGATCGGGCAGAGCACTGTCGGCCCCGACGCGCCCCCGCCGTCGCCCTGGGGGGCACCGGGTGAGGCACCGCCGGCACCGCCCGCAGCCCCCGCCTGGCCCGGCGATGGGGTGGTTGTCGAAGAGGACGCCGATGCCGCGGCACAGGGCGCCTTGATCGAACGGGATCTGGCCGAGGCGCTGGCCGCGCTCGAAAGTGCCGGCAGTGCGGACGGCACGATCGAGACCACGCGCACGACCCGCTGCCCTGGCTGCGGTGCGGAGGTGGATCTGGGCGATGATCGGATCGCCGACGACTGCCCGTTCTGTGCCACGCCACTCGCCCGCGAGGCGACGCATGACCATCGTCACCCCGCTCCCCAGGGCGTCTTGCCTTTCGCTCTCGAGCAGCGCGAGGCACGGGAGGCCATGAAGAAATGGCTCTCCGGGCTCTGGTTCGCGCCCAACGGGCTCAAGAAATTTGCCGAAGCTGGGCGCCCGCTCGATGGCGTCTACGTGCCGCACTACACCTTTGATGCCTATGGCCAGGCCCAGTACCGCGGGCAGAGGGGCGATGCCTATTACGTCACCCGCACGGTCACGCGAAACGGCAAGACGATGAACCAGCGCGTGCGCCGCATTCGCTGGACCAGCGTCTCGGGCCGCGTCGCCAACCATTACGACGACGTGCTGGTGCCCGCGACGGCGACACTCACCGAGTTCGGCAAACAGGCCGCTGTACGCAGCCCAGAATGGGATCTGCAGGGCATGCAGGCCTATAACACGGGCTTTCTGGCGGGTTTCACGGCCGAGGCGCCATCACTGCCCCTCGGCGAGGGCTTCGAGCAGGCTGCGGATGCGATGGAGGCGAGCCTTCGCCAGATCGCACGACGCGATATCGGTGGCGACGAGCAGCGCATCAGCTGGTTCAGCGCCCGTTTCTCGGAGGCGAGCTTCAAGCATGTGCTGCTCCCCGTCTGGCTCGCCTCCTACCGCTATCGCAATGAGCCCTATCGCGTTGCCATCAACGCGCGCACGGGCAAGGTGGTCGGCCAACGACCCTATAGCTGGTGGAAGATCGCGATCGCCGTTGTTCTTGCGCTCGCTGTCGTGGGCGGGTTCCTCTACCTCAACGCCGCTCAGCTCTGAGGCCTCGACGTTAGGGCAGGCTCGTCTTGGCCAAGCAATCGTGTCACGCAAGAAGCGCGCGGGCGGCGCCAGTATCGCTACCGTGCAAGAACGCAGGACGCACCGGCGAAGCCCGATCGGTGCGCAAGCCGGGAGGATAGATCATGGACGCCAGCACCGAGACCGAGGAGAGCATCCTTTATGCCGTGGCCGACGGCGTCGCCACGATCACGCTGAACCGGCCAGCGCGGATGAACGCGCTGACAGGCTCCATGCGCCGCGCGATGATCGATGCGATGGAGCGCGCGCCCGAAGAAGCGCGCTGCATCGTGATCACCGGCGCGGGGCGGGCGTTTTGCTCGGGTCAGGACCTGATGGACGCGGGCGGCAATGCGCAGAAGGCGGCGCGGGGGGCGGCGGATGTCGATCTCGAACGGACGCTGCGCGAGGAATACGAGCCGCTCCTCGGCCTGATCTATGACTGCCCGGTGCCGACGATCGCGGCGGTGAACGGGCCTGCCGCCGGCGCGGGCTGCAACATCGCCTTGGCCGCCGATCTGGTGATCGCCGGGCAGTCGGGGAGCTTTCTGCAGGCCTTCGCGCGCATCGGCCTGATCCCGGATGCGGGGGGCACCTATTGGCTGCCGCGCCTCGTGGGCTCGGCCCGCGCGATGGGGATGTGCCTGACGGCGGAGCCCATCGATGCGCCGCGCGCGGCGGATTGGGGCCTGATCTGGGAGGTTGTGCCCGATGATGCGCTGATGGCCCATGTGAACGCGCTTGCCGCGCGGCTGGCGACGGGTCCGACGCTTGCCTATCGGCTGATGAAGGAGGCGCTGCGCAAGAGCCCGTCCAATGACCTACCGACCCAGCTCGCGCTGGAGGCGCAGCTGCAGGGCGATGCCGGGCGCAGCCGCGATTTTGCCGAGGGCGTGCTGGCGTTCCTCGAGAAGCGTCCAGCCCGCTACGAGGGCCGCTGAGCTCTCCCATGCCGGCGCCGGAGAGCCACGGAGACCCCCCAAGCCCGCGTCCCTTCACGGCGCGCATCGTTACGGCACCGCGCGCCTTCGATGCGGAGATCGGTCGAGAGACGGCGGCAGGGTTGGGTGGGGTCTTCGGGGCTTCAGGTCCGGCACAAGATCTCGCCCGGGGCGTGGCAGGTTCCAGCCCCTTCCTCGCGCGGCTGATGCGGCGGCATGCCGACTGGTTGAGCGAGGCCGCCTCAAGCCCCCCAGAGGCTGCGTTATCGGCGCTTCTGGCTGACCCCTTCCCGGAAGATCGGCGCCCTCTCATGGCAGCGCTGCGCGAGCGGCGGGCGCGGGCGGTGCTGCTGATCGCGCTTGCCGATCTCGGCGGGGTCTTCACGCTGGAGGAGACGACCGCAGCGCTGAGCCGCCTGGCGGAGCGGGCGGTTGATGCCGCGCTCGAACGCCTCCTCGCCGAAGAGGCGCGCCGCGGCACCCTGCCCAGCCCAGCGGCACCCCTTCGAGACTGCGGCTATGCAGTGATCGGGATGGGCAAGCTCGGTGCCTCGGCGCTCAACTTCTCCTCCGATATCGATCTCATCTGCCTCTTCGATCAGGATCGTTTCGAGCCGGGCCAAGAGCAGACGGTGCGCATGGGGCTGATCCGCGCCACGCGGGGGCTCGTGGAGATGCTCTCGGCGCCAACCGGTGAGGGGTATGTCTTCCGCACCGATTTGCGACTGCGCCCCAATCCCTCGACGACGCCGGTCTGCCTCTCCATGGCAGCTGCGGAACGCTACTACGAGGCGGAAGGGCGCACCTGGGAGCGGGCGGCACATATCAAGGCCCGCGCGGTGGCGGGCGACCGGGCAGCGGGCGCGGCCTATCTGGAGCGGCTCTCCCCTTTCGTCTGGCGCCGCAGTCTCGATTTCTACGCCATCGAGGATATCGAGAGCCTGCTCGTGCAGATCAGCGCAGCGGATGCGCGGCGGCGGGAGGGGCCGGGTGCTGTCCCGGGCCTCGACATCAAGCGGGCGCCGGGTGGCATTCGTCAGATCGAGTTCTTCGCGCAGACGCGACAGCTGATCCTGGGCGGGCGCAACCCGTCGCTGCGTATGCGGGCGACGCCGGAGGCATTGGGGGCTCTCGCCGCCGCGGGGGCGGTGCCGGCAGAGGCTGCTGCGCACCTCAGCGAGGCCTATCGCGCGCATCGCAACCTCGAGCATCGGCTCCAGATGCTGGAGGACGCCCAGACCCACACCGTGCCGACCAACCCGGAGGCGCGCGACCGGGTCGCGGCACTCGCTGGATACGACGACAGCGCCGCGCTCGAGCGCGCGGTCGCCGAGCGCCATGAGCGCGTGGGTGAAACCGTGCGCAGGCTCGTCGAGGGCGCGGCACGGCCGAGCCAGCGCACCCCGGCTGCGACGCCGCGTCCGGATGCCATGGCCAAGGCCTTGGCGGATGCCGGCGTCGCCCGTGCCGAGGATGCGGCCGCGCGCTTTGCCCGATGGCGCAGCGGCGGGATCGCGGCGATGCGCAGCGAGCGGGCGCGCCGGCTCTTCGCAACGCTCGAGCCCCAGCTCATCACGGGTCTTGCGCGCGCGGCCAGCCCGGATGAAGCGCTGACGGCGCTCGAACGGTTTCTCTCGGGCCTGCCTGCGGGCGTTCAGGTGTTCTCGCTCCTCGCCGCCAATCCGGCCTGGCTTGAGCTCTTGCTCGAGCTGATCGCCGCGGCGCCGCGGCTCGCGCTGCATCTGGGTCGCGAACCCCAGGCCCTCGATGCGCTCCTCGCGCATGACTTCTTCGAGCCGATGCCCAGTGTCGCCGAACAGTCTCGGGCGCTCTCGAGCATGCTCTCGACTTGCCAGGACTATGAGCGCTGCCTCGACATGGTGCGCATCTTCGCGCGGGAGCAGCGGTTTCGAGCAGGCGTGCAGGTCCTGCGCGGCCTGGCAGCGCCCGAGGAGGCCGGCCGGGCCTTCAGCGCGATCGCCGAAGCCGCGCTAGAGACGCTGATGCCGCTGACGGTCTCGAGCTTTGCCGCGCGCCACGGGCCGCCGCCGGGGCGGGGCATGGCCGTGATCGCGCTTGGCAAGCTGGGCACGCGGGAGATGACGGAGGGCTCCGATCTCGATCTCGTCACACTATACGATGCCGCAGGCGCCGAGACCTCGGACGGGCCGCATCCCTTGCCCGTGCAAGCCTATTACCCGCGTCTGATGAAGGCGCTTCTCGCCGCGCTGACGGCGCCAACTGCCGAGGGCGCGCTCTATGAGGTCGACATGCGGCTGCGCCCCTCGGGCCGCCAGGGACCCGTCGCCGTCTCGCTCGAAGGGTTTCAGCGCTATCACGCGAGCGAGGCCTGGGTCTGGGAGCATCTGGCGCTCACCCGCAGCCGTCTCGTCACGCTGGTGCCGGGAACGGATGCGCCAGACGGCGGGGCGGGTTTCGCCGCGGAGGTGACGGCCGCCCTCGACAGGGCGCTGGCCCGCCGACGCGGCGATCCCGCCGTCCCGCGCGAAGCGGATGAAATGCGCGCGCGACTGCTCACCGCCCATGCCAAGGATCGCGACCAGCCTTGGGCGCTGAAGCATGTGGCGGGCGGGCTGATGGAGATCGAGTTCCTGGCCCAGACGGGCGCGCTTTGGACTGGCTTGCCGCGCGCCACCTCGGCGCGCGCCCTGCTGCCGGCCCTCGGCGAGGTGGGTTGGATCACGCCTGCGGATGCGGCCTCTTTGGTGGAGACCCTCACGCTGCTCCAACGCCTCCAACATGTGGAGCGCGTCGCCCTCGACGACGCCATGCCACCGGAACGCTTCGGTCCGGGCCTGGAGACCGCCCTCGCCCGCGCCGTCGACGCGCCGGATTTCGACCGTGTGACGAGCTTGCTCGCAGACCACGAGGCGGCGGCTGCAGCGATCGTCAGCAACCGCTTCGAAGCGCTGGCCGGAGAGGTCGAAGGCGACGCCTCGGGCCTTTAGCGGATCTCGGTCGCCAACGCCCAGACGCGCTCATTGGCTTCCGGGTGGCGCCGCCGGGTGATCTCGACGCCGAGCTCAGCGCCCCCTTCGAGCCGGTCCATCTTGGCGATGCAGAGATGCACCCGCCGGGCCCTGGGATCGGTCAAGAGCATTTCAGCGAGCCGCTCGGCCAGGGTCTCGAGGAGCTGCATGCGCGGGCCATTGGCCAGCGTCGTAATCGCGCCGACGATATCGTCGTAGTTGATCACCCGCTCCACCCGGTCCTCGAGATGCGCCGTCCCCCGCACGACCTCGAGCGTCACGTCAAAACGCAGGCGCTGGGTGACGCCGTATTCGGAGCGATAGGCACCGATCTCCATGGCGTAGACGTAGTTGCGCAGGAAAATCCGATCCGCGGGTTCCGTGGCGCCCTCAGCGCTCCCATCCAAACGAGCCTCGCCCGCCGACAGCGATCCCATGCGTTCTGGTCCGACCATGGCGCTCTTCCCCTCCGCCTTCTTCTTCCGTGCTTAAGACGGTGAGGAGGCCCATGTCATGGTGGAATACGTCGTTTCACACCGCTCAGGCGTCCTGCACGCCATCCGCAAGGCACGGCCACCCACGAAGAACAGGCCCTACGAAGGTTGGTCCGGCGTGTGGTCGAGACGCGCCGCGTCAGCGCTGGCTGACGGTGACGGCCGGGCGGTAGAACAGATGCTCGCCGATGCGCGCCGTCTTTACGAGCCGCTGGGCCCAGGAGGGGCTGACGGCCGTGGTGTGATAGTGCGTCGCCTTGTCGGTGATCGTCCGCGGACGGCCCTGCAGCATGAGCCAGGCGACCTTACCCACCTGTTCCCAGGCCTTCGGCTCATGGATCGTCTCGTCCTGGCCATCGCAGTTATAGGAGAACTGGCAGGCGTTGAGGCGATGGGCGCCCTGCTCCAGCACGCCACAGACCGTGTCGGGATAGCTGCGGCTGTCGACCCGATTGAGGATCACCTCCCCAACGGCGATCTGACCGAGCACCGACTCTCCGCGCGCTTCGAAATAGAGACCTTCCGCCATACAGCGCCACTCCGGCGTCTCCGCCCCCACCTCGATCCGCGCGAGCGCCGCCTCATCGGGCACACTGTCGCGATCCGCGATGAGGAGTGCGGTGGCCGTGCGATCGATCGCATCGCCGATCGCTTCGACCGCATCGGCCTCAATGGCGCCATGGGCAGCCAGCGCATCGAGCGGCGCCTCGTGATCCTCGGTCTCCGGCAGGCCGGCGAGACGGCGGATATCATGGCTGGCAAGGAGCGCGCTCATCCGCCCCTGCTCGGCCGCCAGCAGGGAGGCCGCGGGCAGCGCGGCCACCGGCGGGGTCGCGCCCGGCAGCAGAACGCGCATGTTGTCGAGATCAGCGAGCGCCGGCGTGGAAACGCCAAGGCCGCTGCCGAAGAGGGCAAAGCAGATCCACCGAAACTGTCTCATCCGTTCGCCACCCGCCTACTCAGCGCTACATTCTAATCGGAGAGACCTATCGGCCTGCGATCCGTGTGGTGTGGCACCGCACGGCCGGCCGTATTTGTGAATCTGGCTCAAAAGTCAAGATTCAGTTCTTCCCCTGCGTCACTTGGGCTCTTCACTTGGCGCGACAACGGGCGGAACGGACGTGGCTTTCTCGGGTCAGAGCTCAGGAGCGTCGAGGGCGCGCGAGAGCGCGGTTTCGAGGTTCTGGCGCAGGGCGGCATGGCGCGCGAAGGGGGACGATTCGCCCCCCTCATCCGTGATCCGAGCCGCCGCGCGTAGCCCCCAACGCCCAAACTCGGCCAGAAGTGCGGCCTGGAGCCAGCGCGTCGCCTGCGCACGCCGCCGCGCCGCGCGCCCCACTGCGGTGGCCCGGGCCCGCTCGGCGAGGAGCGCGGCAACCGCGTCCATGCCGCTGCCTGTCGAGGCCGAGCAGGCCAGAACGCGGACATCGCGCCCGGCGCCCTCCCCCGTGGCGAGGGAGAGTGCGCCGGTCATGTCCGAGACGGTCCGATCGGCGATCGCGCCCAAATCCGCTTTGGTGACGAGCACGACATCGGGGATCTCCATGACCCCTGCCTTCATAAACTGGAGCGCATCGCCGGAGCCTGGTTGGGCGCAGAAGACCACCGTATCGGCCACATCGGCGATATCCGTCTCCGATTGCCCGACACCGACGGTCTCGACGATGACGACATCCTTGAGCGCCCCCATGAGGACGGCGGC
>JBCCLX010000085.1:0-12698 GCA_039026635.1 Pseudomonadota bacterium | reverse complement strand
GACCGTCAGCACGGCCCTCCTTCGGTGGACGCGCGAGCGCATCCCAGATGCCGGCTCGACGGCACCGGACACCGCGGGCAATGGGTCGCTCATGCGCCTTGCACCGGTCTCCATCCGCTATTGGGCCGAGGCTGACCTGCGGCGGGAGATCGCCGCAAAACAGAGCCGGACGACCCATGGCGCTCCGGAGGCGGTCGACGCCTGCATCTACTATGCGGATCGGCTGGCCGAGGCGATCGACGGCACGGCCGAGCCCGAGGTTTTACGCCCGATCGCCTCCTCTTTCGCCGGCAAGATCCAGGCGATTGCATTGGGAGACTGGCGCGGCAAGAAGCGCCACCAGGTCAGAGGCACAGGCTATGTTGCCGATGCGCTCGAAGCGGCGCTCTGGTGCGTTCGAACCGGCGCGACATTCCGCGAGACCGTCCTGCTCGCCGCGAACCTTCGCGAGGACGCCGACACAACGGCGGCGATTGCCGGCCAACTGGCGGGCGCTCTTTATGGTGCCCGGGCGATCCCAGAGGAATGGCTCCAGAAGCTTGCTTGGCGGAGCCGGATAGAGAGCACCGCACGCGCACTCTTCGACGCTTCCCTGTGACGAGGCTCGAAGCGCGCTTAGGGCCGAAGAAGCACCTGCCCGTCGAGCGCCGGATCGAACCCCGGATCGTCGCCATCCCCCGTCGGTTGGGCCCGCGGGTCGATGATCTGTCGCGCCGCCTGAACATCGCTGACGAAGGTCTCGAGAGCCTCAGCGAAGGCGGCATACTCCATCCGCTGCAGGAAGAGGTCGCGCATGATCATCAACGACTTGCTCTCCGGCTCGATCCCGATACGCGTTCTGCGCTTCGTCCATTCCTCGGGCGCGTCGAAAGCGATCCACGGATCGCGCTCCACAACCTCGCTGGTTTCTGCGAGTTGACTGCCGAAGACGCAGTGATCCTCATCGAACGCGATGTAGAGCTTGATGTCTTCGCCGATATTGAACTGGATCAGCGCATCTCTTTGGGCATCGAGGTTTGGCAGCTGAAAATCACGGGATAACCCAGTGATCATGCTCTGCGCCTTTGGACTGAGAACGATATCCATGTCATCCCTCGGGTCTGAAAGCTTCGCTAGGCCGCAACCGCATCACTGCTTGATGATATGCGGCATTTCTTCCGCTTCTTGTTCCCGGCGCGCCGCTTCCACTTCCTGCTCATAAGCATCGGGGTCGGCATCGCCGGAGGTCATCCGCCTCAAAAAGGATTTGCTTGGCAGACGGCGCTTCGGCGGTGCGTTGTCTTGATCGCTCATGTTTTGTCTCCCAGGTCATCGGATGCCGATCTTGATGGTGAGTGAGGTGCAGGCAAAGTCCCGCCAGCGGTTCGCCCAACGCCCTCTTTGACGGCCGCTATCTATTTTGTTGCTCACGTCAACAACTGCCCTTCCAAATCAAGGAAGGGGTGGTAGGCTGTTCAACCCGTCATTCTCGTCAGGCAGGTCACCAAAGGAAACTGAAACACTGTTCTCATTGTCGTTATTATTATTGAGTTGTATATTCACTTCCTCCACTTCCGTCATCTCTAGAAATATTTTTGGCCCAGACGAACCGATGGCACCGCCGCCCGCCAACCCCATCATTCCAAAGTTATCTCTTTGATAAGCGACATCATCTGCATAGTTGACGAGGTTGCCGTTGTCATCTTTAATCTTGCGAGATGTCACATTGAATTGCGTCATCGTCGGGAAGGCAACTTCTTGCTCTTGTGGAGAGTCAGAGAACATCGAAATATCTTTGCCCTTAGAGTTCTCACTCACTGTAATCTCGATAAAGTGGTTCCCTTGGAAAGTTTGGCTCACATCAGCCGTTGTCGAATACAGTCCAGTCGTCATGATTGGCGGTAAGTTCACCTTATGCTGATTAGCAACATTCTGGGGTAGAGTAGAACCGCGCGTGACATGCGTACCGGCGGGAATGCTTGGCAGCTTACTCAATCCACTTTCGAACTTTTCCTTCAGCTGAGCGTATTCTGTGTCCATTTGGCCGCCACCACGTGCTTCTCGCCGAATTTGGTCGTTGATGCGCTCGTAGTCGCCGGATGTGTAGCTATTGATTGCCACCCCTTCTTCGAGTGTCAACCTGGTACCGGAAAGACCTGTCATCTTTTCTGCAGCATTTGGATTATTGAGCAAGTTTCTCGCACGGTTCATGAAGTCGGTCTTACCAGTGTCATCTAAGCTGTTGTAGAAATCGCCATTTCGGGCCTCTTGTAGCAAGTAACCCTTCTCCTGCGGTGTGAGGTTACCATGCGATATCTGAAGGGTGATCTGAGGCGGCATGTTGTTGACCACATTGCCAACCGGCCCACTCTGCGGCTGTATCTGATTGTTCACAGTCGCCGACGTACCTTGATTGGCCTGCAACCCCTGCGAATTCTGCTGTGACTGATTGGTCTGGACTTGTATATTTACTTGACCTTGGCTGTTCTGGCCTGAATTCCCCTTGAAGAAATTGCTCACCGCCTGGCCGCACTTAAAGCATGTATAGCCAATACCCCCAAGTATGCCGCCAGCAATAATGGCAGGGCTCAGAGCAATTGCCCCGACGGTAACGGCAACGACCTTCAAGCCAAACAAGAACTTGCTGCTCTCAGCACTACTATTATTGTTATTTACATCTTGATTTCCCCCTGGCAGCCCAGGGAGATTGCTCAACGAATTGTTGCTCTCGATGCCGGCCATGGCCTATCCTCCCAGAACTCTATTAGTGCTCATCAAGATATTTTTCGATCGCTTGGTCTACCTGGTCTTCCAGCGCAATCGCACTCAGCGCCTGGCGCTGGGCCAGCGACGCCAGATCATCCGCTCCCAAGCAGGTCATCGGCACCACGTTGATGAGTTCGAGATGGTCGCGACCCGGACGTCTGCGAATGGCCGCACCAGCGGTGTCGGTGTTGGGCAGGTTCTTTTCGAGAAGTGGCGCCAGCAGCCCCGCAGGCACGCCGTCATGCACCAAGGTCATCGGCGTCGATATCTCGAGGAGATCGCCGTCAGGATCATAGGTCATCGACATCTGAAGACGGTTGTTCAGCAGCACACCGGCATTGTTCTCAACCACATCCAGCGTCACGCCTAGCCGCGACGCGAAAGCCGATACGAAATCCTCAAATGCTGCCACGGTTGCACCCTCCCACAGCGTCGTCACTGGGGCACATTATGCGCGCGTCAACATATGATGCAAGGTATTAACCACAGCGCTTAGCTGTCAGAATTGACAGGTTTCTCTTAAAGCTCTTTGGATCAGACGGAATTCTTTCCTCTTTTGATCGACCGGCAAAAATGTGGAGCAGAATAAGACCGCAGTTTCATGAGATTATGGCGCTGAATAGATCAGCTCGCCTGGTCCCAGCCGTGAACAACCCAGCTTCCCTTCTCATGTTAAGAAGTCGGGCGCGGCAAAGACACCAACCGCGAGAAGCGCAGGATCACGGTGATCGATCCGCGGTCTCCGATTTCTTCACGCCGGACCGCCAGTGTTGAGATGGCGCACGGCGCCTGCCTCGAGCAGAGCGCCCCTGTCCGATCCACAGCCAGGTCCACAGCCGCTACCCACGCAATGACTGTCGCCTGAAACGCCTGGAAGGACCCGCAGGGCACTCAAGAAGAAACAGGATGCCTGGGCGCGAAACTCCGCCCGCCATCTCAGAGAACATATCGATGCAAGGAAAGCTGGTGCCGGTGGTGAGATTCGAACTCACGGCCTCTCCCTTACCAAGGGAGTGCAACTACCCCTGTGCTACACCGGCGCCGCGCGCGCACAGATACCTGAGCGCGGCGCGATTGCAAGAGGGGGCATGTGGGAAGGCGGCATGCGCGATGCCGCTGCCTCTGGGCTCGCTGCGAAAATCTGCACGGGAAAGCCTGACGCCTGGTGCTGGACCCGATGTGGCAGCGGCGATAAGACCCCGCGACGATGAGCAAGGATGGCAGACCGGGCGAGAAGGACACGCGCGACGCACGGCTGAGTGCGGCGCTGCGCGCCAATCTCGCGCGCCGCAAAGCCCAGGGCCGCGCACGGGCGGCAACGCAGGCCACAGATGCCGCAGCCGCCACGACGCAGCCAGGAGACCCCGCGCGTGAGGGCGCGAAGACGGCAACCCCATCGGATGAGAACGCCGGCTGAGGCGGATCAGGCAAGCCTGATGTAGACAGGATGAGGGCCGCGAGAGCCCTCGCAGAAAAGACGGCAGAAACGGAACTGGACGGCAGAAATGGCTGATGGCGGCGGCCCTAAGAATGGGGCTGAGGGACAGGCGGCGACGCAGGCGTCGCTCGCGAAGGCGGGCGCTGCGCAGAGGGTGGAGAGCGGGATGGACAGCATCCGGGTGACCGGCGGGCGACAGCTCTCGGGCGAGATCCAGATCTCGGGCGCGAAGAACGCCTGTCTTACGCTCATGCCGGCTGCCCTCCTGACGGATGCGCCGCTGACGCTGACCAACGCACCCCGGCTCTCGGACATCCGCACGATGACGGCGCTTCTCCAGGCGCTCGGCGTGGAGGTTGCGGGACTGCAGGAGGGGCGTGTGCTCGCGATCTCGGCCGCGACGCCGGGCGAGCCCCATGCCGATTATGAGATCGTGCGAAAGATGCGCGCCTCGATCCTCGTGCTCGGGCCGTTGCTGGCGCGGCTTGGAGCGGCGCATGTCTCGCTGCCCGGCGGCTGTGCCATCGGTGCACGGCCCGTGGACCTGCATCTCTCGGCGATGGAAGCGCTCGGGGCCGAGATCACGCTCGAGAACGGCTATGTGCAGGCGCGGGCACCTCGAGGTCTGACGGGCACTGAGATCCATTTCGAGAAGGTGTCGGTGGGTGCCACGGAGAACGCGTTGATGGCTGCGAGCCTCGCCCGGGGCACGACCGTCCTGCACAATGCTGCGCGCGAGCCTGAGATCGTCGATCTCGCCGGCTGCCTGCGCGCCATGGGGGCGCAGATCGAGGGTGACGGAACCGAGCGCATCGAGATCCAGGGGGTCGAGGCGCTGCATGGCGCGACTCATGGCGTGCTCCCGGATCGCGTCGAGCTTGGCACCTATATGATCGCACCAGCCATCGCCGGCGGGCGCGTGGTCCTGAAGGGCGGCGCCAGGCACCTGGTGGCGACGCTTGCCGAGCGGCTGGAAGAGGCCGGCGTCTCGATTGAGGAGAGCGAGGCCGGGCTGGTCGTGGAGCGCCGCGCCGACCGCGTCCGCCCGCTGCATGTGATCACCGAACCCTTCCCAGGTTTTCCAACGGATCTGCAGGCCCAGATGATGGCGATGCTGGCGACGGCGGATGGGGAGAGCGTGATCGAAGAGCATATCTTCGAGAACCGCTTCATGCATGTGCCGGAGCTTGCGCGCATGGGCGCCGATATCGCCATCTCGGGCGGCGTGGCGCGCATCCGCGGGGTGGAGCGGCTGACGGGCGCGCCGGTGATGGCGACCGACCTGCGTGCCTCGGTCAGCCTGATCCTTGCCGCGCTGGCCGCGGAAGGCACCACGACGCTCAGCCGTGTCTATCACCTCGATCGCGGCTATGAACGGGTGGAGCAGAAGCTGGGCGCCTGCGGGGCGACCATCGAGCGTGTTCCAGGAGAGGCCGCATGAGCAGCGACGCGCGTTTCGAAGACGCCCCCCTCAGCGACCGGCCCTTGCGCCTGCGCGCCGAGGGCGCGGATGATCTGTCCGTGATCTCTTCGCTCGTGCAGGACGGCGTCGCGCGCGCGGCCGAGGTTTCGTGGCTGCGTCGCAAGCGCCGCTTGGTCATCCTGATCAACCGGTTCCGCTGGGAGGATGCCGTCGTCACCTCGCGCGGCGCCCGGCCCTTCGAGCGGGTGCGCACGGCGCTGACCATCGCGGATGTGGCAGCGGTGCGCGCACAAGGCCTGGCGACCGATGACCCCGACGCCGTGCTGTCGCTTCTTTCCCTGAGCTTCGAGTCGAGAGAGGACGGCGCGGGCAAAGTCGTCATCGCCTGTGCGGGCGAGGCGACGATCATGGCCGAGGTCGAGGCGCTTGCCGTCGAGCTCGAAGACCTGACGCGCCCCTGGGAGGCGAGCGCCGATCAAGCGCCCGACCACGGCGAGACATGAGGCAAGCGGCCCAAGTCGCTCGCATCTCGATACCCTTCGGGCCAAGGTGAGCGCGCGGGCCGTCCCCAGGTCGGGCTTTTTTGGCGGCTTTGCGCTTAACTGGCCTGCCAAGCAAGCGAATCGTCCGGAAGACCCAGCGTGACCCCGACCCGGCCCGCCGCCCAAGGCACTGCGCCCTCAGCCAGTCAAACCGACGACGGGCCCGCCCCTGCCGCCGAGCGGAGCTTCGGTTTCGTGATCGTGGACGAGTTCTCGATGATCGCTCTGACCGCGGCAGTGGAGCCACTGCGCTCGGCCAATCGGATCGTTGGGCGCGAGGCCTATCGCTGGCGGCTGATCAGCGCCGATGGCGGGCCCGTGACGGCCTCCTCGGGCCTCACGGTCGCCACGGATATGGGTCTTGAGAGCCTCGCCGAAAGCCTCGCTCGGCCGGCCACGATCGGTAATGGCGCTGCCGATGACATGGGCATCGACGTGCTGCTCGTCGTCACCGGGCTTTACAGCGGCGCACCGAACGAGGCGCGTCTTCATGCCCTCCTGCGTCGGGCCGCACGGGCGGGGCTCGTGATCGGCTCGCTCTCGGCCGGGGCCTTTGTGCTGGCGCGCGCCGGGCTCCTGGAGGGGCATCGCTGCACTGTGCATTGGGAGTATCAACCGGCCTTCGAAGAGGCCTTTCCGGAGGTGGAGTGCTCCTCGGGGCTCTATGTGATCGACGGGCTGCGCTGGACGGGCTCGGGCGGGATCTCCTCGATGGACATGATGCTGCACATCATCGGGGTCGACCACGGACCGCGGGTCGCGCGCGAGGTGGGCAACAACTTCCAGGTCGACCGGATCCGCAACGCGGCCATCGAACAGCGCCCGGGGGCGCTCGAACGCCTGGAGACCCTGCCCGATCCGCTCCAACGCGTCATCGCACTCATGCGTGCCAATATCGAGGCACCCCTCCGGATGAGCGAGATCGCCGCGCATTCGACACTGAACCTGCGGCGCATGGAGCGGCTCTTTCAAAGCCATCTCGGCCAGAGCCCGGCACAGTTCTATCGCGCCCTGCGGCTGGAACGCGCGCGGGAGCTCTTGATGCACACGAATCTCTCGGCGCTGGAGGCGGCGATGCTGACGGGCTTCTCCTCCAGCTCGCATTTCGCCATGGCCTATTATCGCCAGCACGGCATTCGGCCGAGCGAAACCCGGCGCAGCGTCTCGGGCAGTGGCTCGGGCAGTGGCTCGGGCGGCGCCCCAGCGGCGCCGGGACCGAGCGCTGTCTCCCCCGCCGACTGAGCCCTTTCCGACTGAAACTCGGCCGAATGAACGTCGCCGACCGGCAGTTGCCTGCCAGACCGTGCCTGCGGGGCCTCAGCGACCGAGCCTATGCGATGCGGGACCATCCCACCCGGCGGTAAAGACGGGCGCGGCACGGGACGTGAGCGCACCACCGCCCTAGAACGCCCGTGAGACAAACGAGCGCATCGCTGAACCGCGCTCTCAGAAACCGGCACGAGGGAGGACAACCGATGACCAAGCCGCGCGTGATCTGCACCCGCAAATGGCCCGAGCGGGTCGAAGCCGCCATGCAGCAGGCCTTCGACTGCACGCTCAACGTCAAGGACGTGGCCATGACGGGCGATGAGTTGAAGGCCGCCTTGAACGAGTATGATGCCGTCTGCACGACGGTGACCGACAAGGTGACCGCCGATATCCTGGCCGCGCCGGGCCGTGCGAAAGTGCTGGGCCAGTTCGGCGTGGGGTTCAACAACATCGATCTCGACGCCGCCAAGGCCGCGGGCCTGACCGTCACCAACACGCCGGGCGTGCTGACGGATGCGACGGCCGATATCGCGTTGACGCTGCTCTTGAACGTCTGCCGCCGCACCTGGGAGGGCGAGACGATGCTGCGCGCGGGCGATTGGACCGGCTGGCGTCCGACCCAGCTGATGGGTGTCAGCCCCCAAGGCAAGACGCTCGGCATCATCGGCATGGGCCGGATCGGCAAGGCGATGGCCAAGCGCTGTTACCACGCGCTGGACATGAAGACCGTCTTCTACGATGCCTTCCCCGTGCCCGATGCCGGCGTGCCCGCCGAACAGCTCGAGAGCGTCGAAGCCGTCCTCGCCGTCTCCGATGTCGTTTCGCTTCACTGCCCCGGCGGCGGGGACAACCTGCATCTGCTCAACGCCGACCGGCTCGCGGCGACCAAAGAGGGCGCGATCATCGTCAACTCCGCCCGCGGCGATGTGATCCATGAGGCCGCGCTCGTGGAGGCACTTGCCTCGGGCCACATCCGTGGCGCCGGGCTCGACGTCTTCGAGCGCGAGCCCGCGATTACCGAGGCGCTGACGTCGATGCCCAACGTCTGCCTCCTGCCCCATCTCGGCTCTGCCACGATCGAGACGCGCGAGGCCATGGGCTTCACGGTGCTGAAGAACCTTGAGGCCTTCTTTGGCGACCAGGACCCGCCCAACCGCGTCGTCTGATCGACGCAAGCTGGGCCGGCATCCGGAACTGAAACGCCGAAAGCAGCGCGTCGGCATAGGGCATCGGGGTTTGTCCCTCGGTGCGCGCTGATGCGCGCACGACCGCGCCATAAGCCAGCATCGCCATCGTCAGCGCGACGGTGGCGACGGCGGCGTTGCTGGCACTCTGCCTGAACTGCGCCATCGGATCGACGAGAGCGGCGATCTGCATCGCTTGACCGAGTGCCAGAAGCGCGACGGCCAGAAGCAGCCGCGGAGCCAAGGCACCCCGCTCCAAAACAAGCACGAGTGCCGGCAACGCGAAAACGAAATCTGTCCCATGCCCGTTCCACAGAAAAAGGGTCGAGAGCATCAACCTGACTGCCACGAGCACAGGGTCGATCACACGCAGTGACCAGGCGGCGAGGACCGTTGCGAGCAGGAGCAACGCAAGCGGGACAAGACCGAGCCGCAGATCGAGCAAGCCCGCGAGAAAGCCGAGGCCAGCAGACGCCGTCGGATCATTGATTGCCAGCGTTCCATATTGCGCGGCGTTGGCCATCCAGGCCTCCGCCTCCGCCAGTATCGGCCGCCCACCCGTACCAAGCAGGAAGAGCCCGACGCAGATCCCTGCCGCGGAAGACGCAGCACCGCGTCGCTCAGGCTGAAGGCAGCACCAGAGCAATAACGGACCCCCATAGATCGGCTTTACGCAGAGCAACACGAGGCCGAGGACTTCGACGCTGCGAACGCCCCGCCGGACGCCGTAGATCCAAAGCGAGAGCCCCGACAACAGAATGAGATGCAGACCGCTGAAGGTGAGGATTACAGTGGTCGGATGAAACAAGACGCCGAGGAAGAGCACCAAGAACGAGAAACGCCACCAGGCATGTCGGTCATCCCCCGACGCACAGGCGAGGAGAACAGAAGATCCGATGATCGAGACGAGCCCAAGGATCGCGAGCAGCTGTGCCCCGATATGAGGGTCGAGAGCCGCTATCGGGGCGAGCAATGGCACGGCCGACGGGGGGTAGAAGAACGGATCGGTGAAGGTTGGAAACCACTCTTGCGCCCAAGCGATATGATCGGCCGCATAGGGTGACCAGCCCTCCAGCCAGGCAGCACCCGCCGCCCACCAGTACTGGAAATCCGCGATCCAACGGCTGGGGAAATACTCTGATGTCACGTGGTGCCAACGCCATAGGACGCACAGGACGGCGACGAGAGCGGAAACCCGTCTGGCAACATCCACCCAATGCATGTCCAGATCTCCAAATCACACAGGCAGCCGGCCTCGGGTCACCGACCGTAAAATCTTAACAATTGTTAAGGATGCTACTCAGTGGAGTACCGATCCGCAAGGTGGAACCCGCTTGGTCCCAGCTTGCCGGCAAGGCGGGAAAGGGCCTAGATGCCGCGCAATAACCGTCCGATCGAGGCGGCTGAAAAACCAAAGGGAGTCTTGCAATGAAAATCGGCAGCACGAAATTCGCGCTTCTCGCGGGCACGGTCCTCGCCTTCGGCGTGGTCGAGACCGCCTCGGCCCTCACCTGGAACGTCAGCGTTTGGGGCAAGCGCCGCGCCTTCACCGAGCATATCCACGCCCTCGGTGATCATGTGGCTGAGAAGACGGGTGGCGACTGGACCTTCAACATCAGCTACGGCGGTCTCTCCAACAACAAGGAGAACCTCGACAACATCTCCTTCGGCGCCATCGAGATGGCTCAGTTCTGCGCCGGCTACCATCCGGACAAGAACCCCACGATCACGGTCCTCGAGCTGCCGTTCCTCGGCGTCTCCACGCTGGAGGAAGAGGTCGCGGTCAGCCACGCGGTCTATGGCCATCCGGCGACCGTTGCCGATCTCGGTCGCTGGAACGCGCGCCTCCTGATGACCTCGCCGATGCCGCAGTACAATGTGGCTGGCAAGGGCACCGAGCCGACGACGCTCGACGCCTTCGACGGCTTCCGCGTGCGCGCGACAGGCGGTCTGGGTGAGGCCTTCCGCACCGTCGGCGCCACGCCCACCTCGGTGACCTCCTCAGAGGCCTATAACGCCATGGAATCGGGTGTGGTCGATGGCGTCGCCTTTGCTCAGCATGCGCATCTCGCCTTCCGCACCGTGGATCTCGCCGACTGGTGGACGACCAACCTCAACCCCGGCACAGTCAATTGCCCGGTGGTCGTCAACACCGACGCCTACGAAGGCCTGTCGGAGGAGTACAAGGCGATTCTCGACGAGGGCGTGGACGCGGCCATCGCGCATTACCTCGAGAACTACAGCAAAGTGTATGGCAAGTTCGAAGAGGCGATGGCTGCCAATGACGTCAAGCAGGTGACCCTGCCCGACAGCGAGATCGCCGCCTTCCAGGAAAAGGCCGCAGCGCCGATCCGCGATGCGTGGATCGCCAATATGGATAGCCAGGGCATCCCCGGCCAGGAGCTCTACGACCTCGTCCAGAGCACCCTTGCCGAGGTGCGCAAGGGCACCACCAACTGAGCAGAGGGACGGTGGGCTGAAGCCCACCCTACCGCTCCCTGCCCCGTCCGGGCCCCATCGTGGGCCTGGGCGTAGGGTGGGTTTCAACCCACCGCTTCCTTCCCCCATGCGGAGGCCCGCCGATGGCCCTCGACGCATCCGTCCCCGAGGACGATAGCGCCCTCAGCCGCGCGGACCGCGGCCTCTTCCGGCTCGAACGGATCTTTGCGCTTGTCGCGGGGCTGACGATCCTCGGCGTGATGCTGGTCTCGGTCGCCAATATTCTCGGGCGCTGGCTCTTCGATATCCCCGTGCCGGGGTTCGTCGACTGGATGGAACAGGCCGTGCCGATCATCGCCTTTTTCGGGCTCGCCTTCTGCCATCGCCTCGGCGGGCATATCCGGATGGATCTGCTGATCGGCCAGCTCAAGGGCCGCGCGCTCTATCTGGCCGAGCTCATGAGCACGCTCTTGATCCTCGGGCTCACCGTTTTTCTGATCTGGGGCTCGTGGCGCCACTTCGACCGCAGCTTCGACTGGAACGCACCGAACTGGAGCCGCGACAGCACCATCGATATCGGCCTGCCGATCTGGCCGGTGAAGCTTGTCGTACCGGTGATGCTGACCTTTTTCGCCCTGCGCCTGCTGCTTCATGTCTGGGCCTATCTGCGGGCCATCGCGCAGAACCCCGCGTTTGCCGTTGGCGTGCCCAAGATCGAGAGCGCGGCGGAGCAGGCCGAGAACGAGGCCGATGCCGTCTCGGGCGGCACGGTGGACAAGGACGATCCGGTGGACTTCGGCAAGGAGACGCGCGGATGAGCCCGATCGACGTCTCCATCGTCCTGGCAGGCGTCCTGGTCCTGCTGGTCGTCCTCGGCGTGCGCGTGGCCTTCGCCACGGGACTGATCGGCTTTGTCGGGATCCTGCTCGTCTTCCTCGACCGCGGCCAACCCTTCGACCGCGCCTTGCTCGTGACACTACAGATCGCTGGCCAAGTGCCCCATTCGAAGATGAGCCTCTATGTGCTGGCGCTCATCCCCACCTTCATCCTGATCGGCTATCTCGCCTATTACGCGGGGCTGACGAAGGCGCTCTTCGAGGCGGCCAAGCGCTGGGTCGGCTGGCTGCCCGGCGGGCTCGGCGTCTCCACGGTCTTTGCCACGGCGGGCTTCGCGGCCGTCTCCGGCGCCTCGGTCGCCACCTCCGCCGTCTTCGCCCGCATCGCGATCCCCGAGATGCTGAAACTCGGCTACGATAAGCGTTTTGCGGCTGGCGTGGTCGCGGCCGGGGGGACGCTCGCGACCCTGATCCCGCCCTCGGCCATCCTCGTCATCTACGCCATCATCACCGAAAGCTCGGTGGGCCAACTGCTGCTTGCGGGCTTCCTGCCTGGCGCGGTCTCAGCACTGATCTACGGCGGCCTCGTCGTCGGCATGGCCAAGCTCCGCCCGAGCCTCGGCCCGCCCGTCGGCGGCTTCACCTGGGCTGAGCGCTTCGAAGTGCTGCCCGGCGCCCTGCCCATCGTTTTCGTCGTCGTGATCATCCTCGTCTGCATCTACGGCGGCGTCGGCACGCCGACCGAGGCCGGCGCCCTCGGCGCCTTCGTCGTGCTCGTCATGGCACTGGCGCGCGGCATGAGCTGGGACAACCTCAAGGGCG
>JBCCLX010000084.1:0-12813 GCA_039026635.1 Pseudomonadota bacterium | reverse complement strand
TTCTCGATCAGCGCCGCATGATCGATGGCCGGCGCGCCCGAGAGGGTGCCGCGGCCGACGGCATAGGCGATGATCTGCTCGATGGCGTTGTCGCCGTAGCCGAGGCGGGAGAGCGCTTTTGGCACCGCACGGTTGATGATCTTGAAGTAGCCGCCGCCGGCCAACTTCTTGAACTTCACCAGCGCGAAATCGGGCTCGATCCCCGTCGTGTCGCAGTCCATCACCAGGCCGATGGTACCCGTGGGGGCGATCACACTGGCCTGCGCATTGCGATAGCCATGGGCCTCACCCAGCGCCACCGCCCGATCCCAGGCGGCGCGCGCATGGTCGACCAGCGTCTTGTTCGGGCAGTTGCCGGCGTCGAGCGGCACGGGCGTGGTGCGCACGTCCTCATAAACTGTCGCCGAATGAGCGGCCGCGCGGTGGTTCCGCATCACGCGCAGCATATGGTCCGCATTCTTGGCATAGCCCGGGAAGGCGCCCAGCTCGCCCGCCATCTCAGCCGAGGTCGCGTAGGAGACGCCCGTCAGGATCGCGCTCAGCGCCCCGCACAGGGCCCGGCCCTCATCGCTGTCATAGCCGTGCCCGTTGGTCATCAAGAGGCCGCCGATGTTCGCGTAGCCGAGGCCGAGCGTGCGGAACTCATAGGAGCGCTGCGCGATCTGCGGGCTCGGGAACTGTGCCATCAGCACGCTGATCTCGAGCGTCACGGTCCAGAGCCGCACCGCATGCTCATAGGCCTCCACATCGAACCCATCGTCCGTGTCGAACTGCATGAGGTTGAGCGAGGCGAGGTTGCAGGCGGTATCGTCGAGGAACATGTACTCCGAACAGGGGTTCGACGCCCGGATCTGCCCGTCCTCGGGGCAGGTGTGCCAGTCGTTGATGGTGTCGTGATACTGCACGCCCGGATCGGCGCAGGCCCAGGCGGCACGGCCGATCTTCTCCCACAGATCCCTGGCCTTCACAGCCTTGACGATCTTGCCGTCCGTGCGCCGCTTCAGCTCCCAATCCGCATCCGCGCCAACAGCGTCGAGGAAGCTGTCGGTCAGGCGCACGGAGTTGTTGGAGTTCTGGCCCGAGACGGTGAGGTAGGCCTCGCTGTCCCAATCGGTGTCGAAGACCGGGATGTTGATCTCGGTGACGCCCTGGCGCGCGTACTGCAGGACCTGCTTGACGCTGTTGTCCGGGATCATCGCGCGCTTGGCATCGCGCATGGAGGTCTTGAGACCGGGGTTCTTCTTCGGATCCGTGGCGTCTTCCTCGGCACCGTCCCAAGCGCGGATCGCCGCAAAGATCGCGTTCAGCTTCGCCTCATGCAGCTTGGAGCCAGCAACAAGGGCGGAGACCTTCTGCTCCTCGCGCATTTTCCAATCGATGAAGGCTTCGATATCCGGGTGATCCATGTCGCAGATCACCATCTTGGCCGCGCGCCGCGTGGTGCCGCCCGACTTGATGGCGCCGGCCGCCCGGTCCCCGATCTTGAGGAAGCTCATGAGACCGGAGGACTTCCCCCCGCCCGCCAGCGGCTCGTCCGCTGCGCGCAGTGCCGAGAAGTTGGTGCCGGTCCCCGAGCCATACTTGAAGAGCCGCGCTTCACGGGTCCAGAGATCCATGATCCCGCCGTCGTTGACCAGATCGTCGTCGACGCCCTGGATGAAGCAGGCATGCGGCTGCGGGTGCTCATAAGCACTGTCGGATTTCACGAGCTTGCCCGAGCGATAGTCGACGTAGAAATGTCCCTGGCTCGGCCCGTCGATGCCATAGGCCCAGTGGAGCCCAGTGTTGAACCACTGCGGGCTGTTGGGCGCGGCCATCTGCAGGGCCAGCATGTAGCGCATCTCGTCGAGATAGGCCTGCGCATCATCCTCGGACGAGAAGTAGCCGCCCTTCCAGCCCCAATAGGCCCAGGCCCCCGCCAGGCGATCGAAGACCTGCCGCGCCGAGACCTCGCCGCCATAGCGCTCCTCCTCGGGCAGCTTCGCGAGCGCCGCTTCATCGGGCACATGGCGCCAGAGGAACGACGGCACGCCCTTCTCCCGTACCGGCTTCAACGCCCGCGCAACGCCCGCCTTCCGAAAATACTTCTGCGCCAGCACATCCGAGGCGACCTGGCTCCAAGACGCCGGCACATCGAAGTTTTCGAGCCGGAAGACGGTCGAGCCGTCCGGGTTCCGGATCTCAGAGGTGGCGGTACGGAATGGCACGCTCGCATACGGCGATCGGCCTGCCTCAGTGAAACGACGCTCGATCTTCATAGTGTCCCTCGTCCCGGCTCGATTGGCGGCACCATCCCGCTCCCGCGCGCTGCCCCGCAGGACGGGCCGCTACCGCATGGCCCTTGTTCTATCTCTTGTGGATTTAGGGTTCCTGCCCCCAGATCCGCGGAGGAGCACCATATCTAGTGGCACCCACTGCCTTAAGCCCGAGACTGAGTGAATCGCATCCGGCCGTCAACCGAAAAGAGCGAAGGGCCCACCATATTTAGTGCTAGAGGCATCACCCGACGCCAACTGCAGCACCGTGGCCTCATCCCCACCCTAAACTTGTCGAGCAACCGTCCGATTGCCGCGTCGCCTTGAGCCGAGGTCACTAGCGGCCGGCTGGGATCGAGGTGCCACCGGGCTCGGGGTCGTCCGGACGCGCCCAGCCGCGACCATCGACCTCGATCTCCTGCCAGACTCTCATGACCGTCCGGTAGCTTGGGGTCGGATTTGGATTGAACATGAGCCACAAGACCCAGAGCTCAAAGATCAGTGCGAGCAGCGCAATAAAACGAAGGGCGGGGCGGCGCATCTCTCACATGACCTGAACACTGGCGCGATACCATCCGGCGACAAGAAGCAGGTTCAGGGCGGATCCCATGACCAATAAAGGAACGACACGCGCCCACGGACGCCGCGCCAAAACATCGGCAGCCGCGAACAATAGAACGGGGCATCCAATTATGTAACGCGCGATACTGTCGAGCGACGAGGCCATAGGCAAGATAAGGCAGAAGAGCCCGATGAAAGCCTCCTCGAAACGGCGTGCGACAACGAGAGTCCCAACGAGCCAAAGGCCGACAATGCCAATAAGCGCGCTCAAAGTCTGACTGGGATTGCCATGCCGCACGGCTACAAGCAGATCGAGAGCCATCAGCCCGTCCCAGAGACGAATGAGAGGGTTATCGAGAGATCGGTTGAACGCCGTCTGCACCCGGGCAAACGCCATCGCATCGCCAACGGCGTCGTAAAGGGCAAGGGCAAAAACGGCAAAACCGATGGGTGCAAGAAGCCCGGCGAGCGCCAACTCCGGCCGCTGCCAGAGCACAACCGGGAGCGTCAGACCATAGCGCCTCCACAACCGCCCCGCGTACACGATAGCCAACACGACACCCGTGAGGCGCGTCAATGACGCGAAACCAGCGGCCATGCCGCCAGCTAGGGAATGGCCCCGCCGCCATGCCAGCAAGGCAGCGATCATCGAGGCCGCCAGCAGCGCCTCCGTGTAGACAGTCGCGAAGTAAAACGAGAAGGGGCCGATCAAGATCAGAACGGCGAACACGAGCGCAGCGGACTCTCCCGCAGCGCCCCGCGTCTCTCGAATGTAGACCATTCCAATGAGAGCGGCCGCCATTGTAGCCAGGTTCGCGACTATAATGCCCGCAACAACAGTATCGACCCCGGTGAGCGCGGTGAGGCCAGCCATCAGGAGCGGCAAGGCCGGAAAAAACGCCCAGTTGCCCTGGCCAGTGCTGCTCGGGCTTGCTTGATAGCCGCGTTCAGCTATCCCGACGTACCAGCCACAGTCGAACTTGCAGAGGTTTTCGACCACGCTGCCATCGAAAGCGAGTGAGACCAACCAAAGCGAAATGCGACCAATAAACAAAAGACCCAAGACGGTGCAAATATCGCGGCGCGGGAACCGCCCAAGAAAAACCAGTACAGCTTCATAGATGCGCGTTATGGAGAACATGATTGAGTTGAAGAACTTAAAATATTTGCGATCCAGACCCGTGACATCACCACAAAGACGCGCTCCATACTAACATGAACGACATCAGGGTCGCTCCTCAGAAACCAAATTTCACAGAGACTGCAGGTTCCCTCAATCAGCCGCATATCGGACGCGTCTCCTGACGCACAGGCTCGAAGCCGACCTTCTGGTAGAGGCCGAGCGCGCGGGGGTGGTCGAGTGAGCAGGTGTTGACCGTCACCGTCTCCACGCCCGGGCGCTGCCAGGCGGCATCCACAGCCGACATCAAGAACCAGCTGCCGAGCCGCCGGCCGATCATCTCCGGCATCAGGCCGAAATAGGCGAGATCGCACATCCCACGCTCACGACAGTCCAGCATGAAAAAACCGCCCGGCACCCCGTCGACGAAGAGCGTATGGAGCGTCACGCTCTCGTCCTCCAGGAAAGCACGGCGATGCCCGGGCGTCGCATGCAGCCAGTCATTCCAGAAATAGGCCGCGCCGACGTTTGTGTAGAGATAGAGAAACCAGTGCTCCGGAAAGCGATGGGTGGCGAGAAGAGCCAGGCTCATGCCCATCGGGGCCGGTGGCACGGGCGTCCGCGGACGCTCCTGCATCTCGAGCCAGGTGATCGTGAAGCTATCGGGAAGCGTCTCGGGCGGTGCTGTCGGCCCGCCCGGGCCTGGGCCTTCGGTGCCGGGCTCGCGATCGGTCTCACCGGGCATCGCCAGTCTCCACCGCCAGATCCGGGTATTGGCCCCATTCCGCCCAGGACCCGTCATAAAGCGCATGGCGGTTGTGCCCGATCCGGGTCAGCGCCAGCGTCAGGATCGCCGCCGTCACCCCTGAGCCGCAGGTGGTGATCACCGGACGCGCCAGATCGACACCCGCGCCCTCGAAGGCCGAACGCAGCGCGCCAAGGTCCCTCATCGTCCCGTCGTCGTTCAGCAGGGTCGCATAATGCAGGCTGCGGGCCCCCGGGATATGGCCCGCCCGCAGACCGGGTCGCGGCTCGGGCTCTTCGCCGCGAAACCGGCTCGGGCTGCGCGCATCGACGATCTGCTCCTCGCCGAGCTTCACCTGCAGCGCCACCTGCGTCACATCGCGGATGAGCGTGGCATCGCGACGGGCCAGGAAATGGCGGTCGCGCGGATCAGGGGCCTCGCTCTCGAGCGCCCGCCCCTCGGCACGCCATTTCGGCAAGCCGCCATCCAGAACCGCCACATCCTTGTGTCCGAAGAGACGAAACATCCACCAGACCCGCGCCGCGGAAAAGAGCCCCTTCTGATCATAAACGACCACGCGGTGGCCCTCACCGATCCCCATGGCCCGCACGCGGGAGACGAACTTCTCTGGCGGCGGCACCATATGCGGCAGCGCGGCCTTCTCGTCGGACACATCGTCGATGTCGAAGAAGCGGGCGCCGGGCACATGGCCCTCGTCATAGATCGCCCGCGCATCCACCCCCTCGGTCGGCAGATAGTAAGAACCGTCCAATACCCGCAGATCCGGCGCGCCCAAGCGCTCGGCGAGCCAGTCGGTCGAGACGAGAGGATCAGAGGGATCGGGCATGGGGCGGCACTCCGATAGTTGGACCTTCGCCCTACCCTCCCGGGCTCCCAAAAGGCAAGTTGTGCCAGCATGATCACGCGTGATCCGGCGACTGCCCCCGCCCTCTTTGGCCTGCGCCCTCATTTCTGCCGCCGGCAGCGGCAAGAGGGAGGACCGACCCACAGCCCGGGGAGCCCGGCCGATGCCACGATCGAAGGGGGGCGCAGGGTTGGCGGGTGGGCTCGCTCGCCGCAACGCGGCGGGCCGAGGGCCCCGCCAAACCCGCCCCGCCTCCGGACCCGAGCGCTCTAGCGCCTCAGCGCCGGCGCCGGCGAAAGTCCAGCTTCTGGTCGGCGAGTGCCTCCCGGGGGCCGGCCCAGGCATAGAACAAGAGCGCCGGGTCCCGCTTACCCACGGTGATCCTGTGACGCCGTCCCGGCGGATTGAAGAGCATCGAGCCCGGCGCGAAAACCCCATCGTCGTTCTGGCTTACGCTGCCCGAGAGCACATAGTAGCTCTCGGTGATCCCGTTGTGGGAATGGGCGGGGTAGGTGCAGCCCGGTGCGAAGAGGACGAGGCCGAGGATCACCTGCACGCTCTCCACAGGCCCGCTCGGCCCCGCCACCTCCGCCCAGGCGAAGCGGTCGACGAGCCCCCTCGGGACCTTGTCGTAGCCATAGAGCCAGGAGAGCCGCGGCTCGATGCTCTCGAGCGCGCGGATCAAGGGGGCGGTTCGCTCAAGCCGGCCAAGATCGAGCGCGCGCTTCAGATGCGCGGTCACCGGCTTCTGGCTCGGCTCGCGGTCCAGCACCCGGGCATCGGCCGTCAGCACGCGCGAGACGGCCTCGCGAACCTCGCGGTGATGGCGCCGGATCGCCTCTGAGCCGCCGGCACCCGAGCCGCGGTACATCTCATAGACCTCACGCAGCAGATACATCCAATCCGGCCAAGTCGAGAGCCGGAACACCGGCTCCGACACCGCCTCGATCGGCACGGTGTGATCTGCGCCGGGGCTTGTCGCCGGGCCGATCTCAGCGCCGGGGGCTGGTTCGCCCGCTCCGTCCATGGCCGTCTCCCACCCTCAGGCCCTCGTCTTGCGAGAGCTAGTCCGCCGCGCCCCAGGCACAATCCGCAGAGGTTGCAAGGCAGGACCGATCCCGATCAAAAAACGGGCGTCGCTGCCTCGAGCCCTTACCCCGACCTCTTATCCGAGGATCACCGAGACACGGCGGTTCCGCCGGCCCTTCTTTTCGATCTTGCCAAAGCTCACCGCGCCGATCTCGCCTGTTCGCGCCACATGCGTGCCGCCGCAGGGCTGCAGATCGATCGGCGTGCCCGGATCGGTCCCGATGCGCACCAGCCGGACCCGCCCCTCACCCATGGGCGGCTTCACCGCCATGGTCTTCACAAGGCCCGGGTTCGCTTCGAGCTCGGCATCCGTGATCCACTCGGCGCTCACCGCATGATCCGCGGCCACGAGAGCCTGCAGCGCCGCCTCGAGCGCTGCCTTATCCTCCGGCGCCTCGGCCATGTCGAAATCCAACCGGCCCTTCTCGGCGCCGATGGACCCGCCGGTGACGGGCAAAGGGATCACGACGCTGAGCAGATGCAGGGCCGTATGGCAGCGCATATGGCGAAAGCGCCGCTCCCAATCGAGTACGGCCTCCACCTCCGCCCCCACCGGCGGCACGGACGCGCCCTCGACTGGAACATGGGCGATCCCGCCCTCGGCCTTCACGGCCGTGGCAATCGCCACCTCATCGCCGTCCCAGCGCAGCGTGCCCGCATCGCCCGGCTGGCCGCCGCCGGTGGCGTAGAAGACCGTGCGGTCGAGCAGCACGCCGCCCTCGGGGGTGTGGCCCGTCACTCGCGCGGTGCAGCTGCGCGCATAGGCATCGTCGCGGAACAGCGGCTCGGTCATCGACGGTCTCCTTCCCGGCCCCGATGTGCCCGTGATCGCGGCAGGGGGGCGTTCTTCGCGCCAGCGTCTAGTCCTGGATGGCGGCCGTGAAAAGAGGGGCTCAGCGCCCATCGCCCCCATCGGCATCGCCCTCCATACCGGCGGCCACGGTTCGGGGGTTAGCAACGGGAGCGGGCCGATGCGGTTCCGGCGCTCCGGGCCTGGTCCCGGGCTCGGCGCCCGCCATCTCATCCGCTGGCGCCGGGCGTTCTCCGAGATCTGCCGCCGGCAGGCCCGCCACATGGCCCGTCAACGCCAGATCGCTGCGCTGGATCGGGATCTCGATGCCCGCCTCGCCAAAGCGGCGATGGATCTCAAAGTAGAAATCGGACTGGACGTTCAAAATCCAATTCACGTCGCGCAGCACCGCACGCACCTCGAAGTTCATCGCGTAGTCGCCATAACCGCGGAACAGCACGTAAGGCTGCGGCCGGCGCAGAACCATCGGATGGGCGCGCGCGATCTGGACCATGATGCGCTCCACTTCCCGCGGGTCGGACCCCATCGCCACCTTCACCGCGACGATGATGCGCCCGTTGAGATTGGTGTGCGTCCAGTTGATCACCGTCGAGGAGACCATCTCGGAGTTCGGCACGATCAGCGAGGCGCGGTCGAAGGTCTCGATCACGGTCGAGCGCACATTGATCCGCTGCACATAGCCCATGCCGGAGTTGAGCTGCACCCAGTCCCCCGCCTTGATCGGCCGTTCGATCAACAGGATCAGGCCGGAGACGAAATTGTTGACGACGTTCTGCAGCCCGAAGCCGATGCCGACGGAGAGCGCGCCGGCCACAATCGCGATGTTGGAAAGATCGACGCCGACGAAGGCGACCGCTGCCAGCGCCGCGATGACGAAGCCCACATAGCCGACGCCGGCCGTGATGGCGGAGCGGGCGCCGACGTCGAGCCCCGTGAGCGGCAGGACCGACCGGGAGAGGACACCCTGAAAGATCCGCGCGATGAGGTAGAAAAGCGCGAAAATCGCGACGAAGGCCGCGAAATCGAGCGGCGCGATCGTGATGTCACCCACATCGATCCCGTCGCGAACGGCCTGCCACGCCGTGACCAGATCGCCCTGCTCCGCCCCCCAAATCAGTGCGATGAGCGGGACGGCGACGATCGAGAGGACGCTGCCCAGGATCACCGGGATCATCGCCAACCGGCTGCGGCGTTGCGTGGCGGCGGTGCTCTCCTCCGCCTCCGCCGGCTTCGCCACCCGCTCGACGATCTCGCGCACGACCGAGAAGGCCAGCACGAAGCAGCCGACAAGCCCGGCCGTCAGCAGCGGATTGAAGAGAATGAAGCGCGAGGCCGCGAGGTAGCCTGCCAGCGCCAGAAGCGGCGCGATAACCGCCACGATGATGAGCGCGACACTGCCACCGCGCACAAGCAGCGTGAGCATGCCCGGCCCCTGCTTCTCGGGCGCATCCGCGTCATCAGCGTCGTCCGGGTCCTCCTCCACCAGGTCGTCATGCTCTTGATCGCCGGTGCGGATGACGGCAATGAACCGCCAAAGCGCGATGCTGCCGAGGCAGACCAGCACGAGGTTGACGACGGTGATCGCCTCGAGCGGCATCTCCAATCCGCTCCCGCCGACCACCAGCGCCCATTGCAGCCCAACAATCAGCGCGAGCACGATCACGAGCCGATGCGCGCGCGAGACGCAGCGTTCATCGAGATGGCTGAGCCGGATCTGCGGCAGGCCCGGGGCGAAGAAGGCGCCGCTGAGCGCAAAGGCGACGATAGTGAGCAGACCGGTCGCCGCCAGCCCCTCGACCAAGGCCCTGCCCTGCGTGCCCAAGAGGCCCGAGGCATGCGCGCCGATCAGCACCAGCGACACCGCCAGCGCCGGCAGAAGCAACCGCGAGAGCATGATCAGCAGCGCGATCCCGACCCGGCGCGAGATCGACATCTCGCCGCGAAGCTCTGGGATCAGGGAGGCCAAGAGCCGTCGGCGCAGAATGATCAGGGCGATCCCGCCCAGGATCGCGATGCCGACGGGCGCGATCATGCGCCCGGCCAGCTGTCCAGCACTGATCCCCACTTCCATCCGCAGCCGGCTTTCGGCGAGGATCTGGCTCATCACCGTCAACAGGCTGTGGACGCCGCGGGCGAAGACGCCGCTCTCGAACACGCTCTCATCGCGGCTCAAGAGCCGCTCGGTAAAGATCCGCCGGCGCGTATCCGTGAGCCGCTCGATCAGCGCAATGGCGCGGGCATCGGCCTGATCGAGCCGCAGGGCGAGACCCTCGAGATCGGCCAGTTGCGTCGACAGCGCCCCGCGTTCCCGCGCCACCGCTTCGGCCTCGGCCTGCCCCTCTTCGGGGGCTGGACCGAGGGCGCGGAGCTGTCGGCTGAGCGGTTCGATCCGCTCCTGCAACCGGACCTCATAGCCAGGCACCCGGTCGCGCTGGTCGATCAGCTGCTGCAGCATCCGCTCGATGACGTCCGGCTCGATCTCGTTCGAGATCCGCCCCTCGATGGCGACCGCTTCGCGTTCGAGATCGCCGAGGAGCTGTTCGTAGTCAGGCCCATCATCCTGCGCGCCGGCCGGGCCCGAGAACGCGAGCACGCAGAGGACCAGCGCCAGGAAGGCGATGAACGGCCCCCGGGTCGGGCGCCACAGGCGTCGCGCAGCACCCGGCTCGGCCGGTCGGCCCGTCGCGTTCGCCTCGGCGATCGCGGGGGCGCAGGCCATGCTCAGGCCTCCTCAAAGACCGCTGGGATCGTGGAGGCGGCAGGCTCGAGCCAATCCGGCACCGGCAGGCCCTTCTCGCGCAGGAAGCCGGGGTTGAAGAGCCGGCTTTGATACCGCGTGCCGTAGTCGCAGAGGATCGTCACGATGGTGTGGCCGGGCCCGAGCGTGCGAGCGAGGCGCACCGCGCCCGCGACATTGATACCGGAGGAGAGGCCGAGACAGAGGCCCTCTTCGCGCAGCAGGTCGAAGACGATGGGCATCCCCTCCGCATCGGGGATCTGAAAACAGGCATCGAGCTTGAGGCCTTCGAGATTGGCAGTGATGCGCCCCTGCCCGATGCCCTCGGCAATGCTCGAGCCCTCAGCCTTCAGCGTACCCGTGGTGTAATAGCTATAGAGGGCTGCTCCGAGCGGATCGGCCATGCCGATCTTCACTTCCGGCTTCTTGGCGCGCAGCCCCTCGGCCACCCCGGCCAAGGTCCCGCCAGAGCCGACAGCACAGATAAAGCCATCGACGCGCCCCTCGGTCTGGTCCCAGATCTCGGGCGCAGTGCTCTCCACATGAGCCTGTCGATTGGCCACGTTGTCGAACTGGTTGGCGAAGACGGCACCGTTGGGCTCGCTCTCATTCAGCCGCTCGGCCAGCCGCTCGGCATAGCGCACGAAGTTGTTGGGGTTGCGGTAGGGCACGGCCGGCACCTCGACGAGCTCTGCACCCGCGAGCCGCAGCATGTCCTTCTTCTCCCGGCTCTGCGTCTCCGGGATCACAATCACGGTGCGAAAGCCCATGGCCGCGCCCACCAGGCTGAGCCCGATCCCGGTGTTGCCGGCCGTGCCCTCCACGATCAGCCCGCCCGGGCGCAGTGTGCCGCGCGCCACCGCATCGCGAATGATCCAAAGCGCCGCACGATCCTTCACCGACTGGCCGGGGTTCAGAAACTCGGCCTTGCCGAGGATCTCGCAGCCCGTCTCCTCCGAGACCTTGTTGAGGCGGATCAGCGGCGTCTTGCCGACGGCGTCGGGCAGATCGCGATAGACGTGCATGGGCGCATTCCTCGTTCTTGGTCGCCGCTCGCTGCGCCGACATCGCCGCACCTAAGCCCATGGGCAAAGGGCAGCAAGACTTGCGTGTCGAGCGGAAACGCCCCGAAACAGGCTCTGCCGTTCAGATCGAGGCCGCGCCTTGGGCCCATTCAGCGCGCAGCCGCACCCGTTCGAGGGCGCACCAAAGCAAGAGGATCTGTGCGGGCCCGGTGTTGACGGCGCCTTCGCGCAATGCGGCCAAGGCCTCGTCGAGGGGTAGGATCATGGTGCGAATATCCTCGCCCTCGCCCGGCTTGCCATAGAGCCCGGCCTCGGCCGTGGCGAGATCCGCCTCCCCGATCCACGCCCCCATGTGCTCGCTGATCATCCCGGGCGAGGGGTAGTAGCCTGGCAGGCGCCAGAGCCGTCCCAGCGTGATGCCCGTCTCTTCCAAGACCTCCCGGCGCACGGTGCTCTCGGCATTGACCTCCTCCGGATCGATGCCCCCGGCTGGCACTTCGATGCACCAGGCATTGGGATCGCGCCGGGCAGCGACGCCCACGCGAAACTGCTCGATCAGCAGCACCTGGTCGGTGGCAGGATCATAGGGCAGCACCGAGACGGCATCGCCCCAGGCCACAGTCACGCGTTCGAGTGTGGGCGACCAGCCGCCATTATAAGTGCGATGGCGCAGACGGTGTTCTTCGACCGCGAGAAAGCCCTGATAAGGTCGCACATGGGCGTTCCAGGTCACGTCATCGGGCCCGAAGGCGCGGCGGATGGTGCCCAGCACCGCAGGGGTCGCGGCCGCTGTCGCCCTTTGGCGCGCGCGCTTCATGATCGCGGGCCAGTAGTCATCCACCCGTTCGACCGGCACGGTACTGCGCAAAGGCATCAGCTCGGCAGCCGCCTCCAGCGCGATCGCCCGGCCCTCAGCACGCCATTCCTCAAAGGACCAGGGCGCATCGCCAGGCTGAAGCTTAGCGGTCGCGCCGAAGTAGCGCGCCTTTCGGGGCCCATTTGCAGTGTCCACCTCGATCGGCAGCAGGGCGTATTCGGCCTCCTCATAGAAGGACAGCGCTTCGATCTCGTCAGCCGCCCCAGGTGTGAACAACACCCCTTCCGCCCGCGCTCCCGCAACAGCGCGCAGCATCGGATAGGCCTCATCCGCCACCTGCCAGGCCATGGCATCGGGCGCGTCGGCGGGCTCTACCTCCCCGGCGCGGATCTTCCTGCCAATGACGATTTCGAGCAGCGCGACATCTCGCAGCGTGCCGAAGAAGAAGATGGGTCTCACATCGCCACCCCAATGCGTGTATGGTGGAAATGTGGGGCGCTAGTTGGCGCTGTCGAAAGGAGATCACCAGGGTCTTGCCGAAGAGGCGAACTGCACTTTCTAGAGGGTCACCCACGCAATATGATCCGTTTTGTCGCAGCCAGCGTATCAGGACCGATCAGAGCGACGCCGGCCTCGGGCTGGTGAGACGATGGACGAACGGACGATGACGATGACGACGCACAATGCACCCACCGAAATGCTCGCGGATTATGCGAGCGGGGCAGTGAGCCCGGGGCTTAGCCTTTTGCTGGCCTCTCACCTGACCTATTCGCCGGAAAGCCGTGCCG
>JBCCLX010000083.1:0-13131 GCA_039026635.1 Pseudomonadota bacterium | reverse complement strand
GTGGCGCCCTTCATCTACACGGTGTTCTGACGTGACTGCGATCCTGGGCCTCTCCTGCTTCTATCATGACAGCGCCGCTGCCCTCTTGGTGGACGGCGAGATCGCGGCAGCGGCCCAGGAGGAGCGGTTTACGCGGGTGAAGCATGACGCGCGCTTCCCGAAAAACGCGATCCAATATGTGTTGGAGGAGGCGGGGATCGGGCTCGACGATGTCGACCACATCGCCTTCTACGAGAAGCCGTTCCTGAAGTTCGAGCGGCTGCTCGAGACCTATGTGGCCAACGCACCGCGGGGCTTCACGTCCTTTCGTGTCGCCATTCCCGTCTGGATCCGCGAGAAGCTGTTCCAGAAGGATCTGATGATCAAGGAGCTGCGGGCGATCAGCCCGGGCTTCAAGGCGGCGGACAAGCTGCTCTTTGCCGAGCACCATATGAGCCATGCCGCAAGCGCCTTCTATCCCTCGCCCTTCGAGGAGGCCGTCGTGCTGACGCTCGACGGTGTGGGCGAATGGGCGACGACGACCGTGGCAATCGGCAAGGGCCACAGTCTGACGATGGAGAAGGAGATCCGCTTCCCCCATTCGCTGGGGCTGCTCTACTCCGCGGTCACCTATTACACAGGTTTCAAGGTCAACAGCGGCGAGTACAAGGTGATGGGGCTCGCGCCCTATGGCGAGCCGCGGTTCAAGGACCTCCTGCTCGAGAAGGTCGTCGATTTGAAGGACGACGGCACCTACCGGCTCGACCAACAGTACTTCGACTATGCGACCGGGCTGACGATGACGAATGATCGCTTTGCCGATCTGTTCGGCCGGCCGGTGCGCAAGCCCGAGACGGATCTGCTCGAGCCTTTCCATATGGATATGGCGGCCTCGGTGCAGGCGGTGACTGAGGAGGTGATGTTGCGCCTGACGCGCAGCCTCGCCAAGGAATACGGCATCCCGAACCTGTGTCTCGCCGGCGGTGTGGCGCTCAACTGCGTGGCCAACGGCAAGGTGCTGCGCGACGGGGCCTTCAAGGACATCTGGATCCAGCCCGCCGCGGGCGATGCGGGGGGCGCGCTGGGCGCGACCTATGCGGCCTGGCATCGCGAGCTTGGCCATCCGCGCGGCGATGTGGCGGCGCGGCGCGATGCGATGAAGGGCTCCTATCTGGGCCCGTGCTTTGCGCAGGACGAGATCGAGCGGCGGCTGACGGGCCTCGGCGCGATCTTCGAGACGCTGGATGAGGACAGTGTGATCGGACAGACCGCCGATGCACTGGCCGAGGGCAAGGCCGTGGGCTGGTTCAGCGGGCGCATGGAGTTCGGGCCCCGCGCGCTCGGCGCCCGCTCGATTTTGGGCGATCCGCGCTCGGAGAGCATGCAAAAGGTGCTGAACCTCAAGGTGAAGTTCCGCGAGAGCTTCCGGCCCTTCGCGCCCTCGGTGCTGCGCGAGGCGATGGCCGAAGCCTTCGATCTCGATTACGACAGCCCCTATATGCTGCTCGTCGACACGGTGCGCCAGGATCGCAGGCGTGAGATGACGGAGGAGGAGCAGGCGCTCTTCGGGATCGAGAAGCTCAATGTGAAGCGCTCCGACATCCCCGCCATCACCCATGTGGACTATTCGGCGCGGATCCAGACGGTCCATGAGGATACCAATCCGCGCTATCACGCGCTGATTTCGGCCTTTCGCGACCGCACGGGCTGTCCGCTGGTCGTCAACACCTCCTTCAATGTGCGCGGTGAGCCCATCGTCTGCACGCCGGAGGACGCGTTCCGCTGCTTTATGGGCACGGATCTCGACTGGCTGGTCGTCGGCAATGCAGTGCTGCGCAAGGACGCCCAAGACCCCGCCCTCTCGGAAGACTACCGCTCGAAATACGCCCTCGACTGAGCCCGTCTGAGCCCCGCCGCGCTGCGGCGGTGGTGAGGTCGGTTTCGAGGGGAGCGATCAAGGGGGTCGGCTCGACGGAAGCGTCGAGCCCCCGCCGACCCGCTCGGGCAAGCGCCCTCGGGGGGCCGACCGGCAGTGGCGGTGTCTCGAAGTTGAGGCTCGACCGACCTGGCAGCGCTGTTCACAGGCGCCTGCGCCCCTTCTGTGCCTCGCTCAAGTTCCGGTTAGGGCGGGGCGTAGAGATGCTGTGTAAGCGCCGAGACCTTCTGGCCCGGCCTGTCGAGGGCGAGGGTGGCGTCGCGGATGGCGACGGCGCGGCTCTCCCCGATGGCTGGGCTTGCGAAGGCCATGAACTTCGCGACCACTTCCTCCCGCGAGAAGGGGGCGTCCGGGCCGCCGCGGGTGCCGATGTCGAGCGCCTCGACGCGCGCACCGTCCTGCAGGGTCAGGATCAGATCGGCGCGGCGGTCGGCGGGGAAGCGCGCCTCGTGCTCTGCTGCGATCTCCGTCGTCGTGCAGGCGACAAGGCGGGCGACGCGAGGATCGGTGAGCCCTGCGCCGGAGATCTGCGAGAGGCCGACCTGGCCATGAACAAGCATCGCGGCGACGGCGAACGGGAGGCTGTATTGGGCCTGCGATGTGGTATCCGGCATGCCCGCGTAGAGCGCGACCGCATTGGCGAAGCTGCGGATATGCACGCGCGCGATGCGGCTGGGGTCGAGGTCATGGGCGGCTCGCAACCGGGCCGCGCCCTCCATCGGAGCGTGGCTCCAGCGGCAGGTGGGGAAGGGTTTTACGTATTGCGCCTGGATCAGCCAGCTCTCCTCCAGATCGGCCCAGAAGGGCGCCGCCTCAGGCGCCTCAATGGTGACCGCTGGGGCGCCGGTAAAGCCCTCCTCGGCGAGGATGGCCGCGGACAGCCCGGCGAGCGCACCCCAGCCCGAACCGTCATGCAGCATCGTGGGCGTCGCGATCTCGCGCATCATCTGGCTGCGCGGTCCATGGTACTCCGCGATGCCGAGGGTTTCGCGCAACTGGCCCGGGTTTTGCGCACGCAACCGGGCGGCCAGCGCCGCGACGCCGAGTGCGTTCCAGGCGCCGGAGGTGTGATAGTCGGGCACGGTCGCATGCAGGGCGACGCCTGCGCGGCTCGCGACCTCATAGGCCATGACGAGCGCGGCCAGCGCCTCGCGTCCGTCGAGTGCGGGGTTCCGCTCAGCGAGCGCCAGGAGTGCTGGTACGACGGCACAGCCTACATGGCCTTTGGCGGGGTTGTAGCCGTCATGGCCGTCGAGGTTGTCGATCTGGCTGGCCGCGGCATAGGCGGCACCGGCGACGCTTGCGCGGCGTCCATCGAAGAGAAGCGGCGCCGCATCCTGCGTCTGCCCCGCACCCATGAGCCGACAGGCGGTGTTGCGTGCGATCCGGCCGGCCTCCATCGGCGCGGCGGCAGCGGCGATGCCGAGTGTGTCGAGAAGCAGGAGGGCGGCCTGCGCACGCGTCTCTTCAGGGAAGGCCTCGGGCGGTTGCTCTAGGGCCATGGCTGTGACCGCCGCGAGGGCCGGCGGTCTTTGGGCGGCATCGTGCTCGGTCTCGTGGCTGATCTCGTCCTTCATCGCGCCCTCCTTTTCGATCAGGAGAGCGCAAACGGATCGGCCATGCGGCCCGGATTGCGTCGGTGGGCGTCGTTCTTGGGGCTGACCTGGGCAAGCACGAGTGATCAGGATTGGTGGCGGGCGATGGAGCATCGGGCCGATGTGCGGGGTGATCGGGGTCACGCGCCCCTTTGCAGCAGATCGCTCCGGGGCTAGGCCTTGGAGGCCGGGGCTGCCCTGGCGCGATATCGGAGGATGCCCATGGATGCCGCACAGGACACCGCGCCGCCGTCGCGCGGGCCATCGTCGACCAGGGAGGCGATAGGGGAGGCGACGGGGCTGCGCCACGGCGGGACCTTGCTGGTCGAGGCGCTGAAGGCCCAAGGCGTCGACCGTGTCTACTGCATCCCCGGCGAGAGTTACCTGGCAGCGCTCGATGGGCTCTATGAGAGCGGGATCGAGACGGTTGTGGCGCGCCAAGAGGGCGGTGCCGCGATGATGGCCGAGGCCGATGGCAAGCTGACGGGCCGGCCGGGCGTGGCTTTCGTAACGCGCGGGCCGGGGGCGACGAATGCCTCCTCGGGCGTGCATGTGGCCTTTCAGGACTCGACGCCCCTGGTGCTTTTCGTCGGCCAGGTTGCGAGCGATCAGAAGGACCGCGAGGCGTTCCAGGAGGTCGACTATCGCGCCATGTTTGGCCCCCTCGCGAAATGGGTGGCCGAGGTCGAGCGGGCGGATCGGCTGCCCGAATACGTGAGCCACGCCTTTCATGTGGCCCAATCCGGACGTCCGGGACCGGTGGTCCTGGCGCTGCCCGAGGACATGCTCTCGGCACCTGTGCTTGGCGTCGAGGCGGGCGGGCCCGTGGCAGTGCCGGCGGCGGTCCTGCCTGCCGGTGCGGCCTCCGAGGCGGAGATTGCGGGGATCCTGGCGCGGCTGGAGGCGGCCGAGCGGCCCTTCGTCATCGCGGGCGGTGGCGGCTGGTCGGCCGAGGCTGCAGAGGCGCTGGGCCGATTTGCGGAGACGCTACAGCTGCCGGTCGGCGTCTCCTTCCGCTGCCAGGACTACCTGGACAACGCGCATCCTTGTTACGCGGGCGATGTGGGCATCGCGCCCAATCCGGCGCTGGCGGCGCGGGTGCGGGAGGCGGATGTGCTGCTCGTGCTCGGGGCGCGGCTGGGGGAGATGACGACGTCGGGCTACACGCTGATCACCCCGCCCGTCCCGCGCCAGGGGGTGCTCCATGTGCATCCCGACACGAGCGAGCTTGGCCGGGTCTACCGCCCTGACATGGCCATTGCGGCGCGCGCGGGCGTCGTGGTCTGCCAACTTGCGGAGGCGGCGCAGCAGGGTCGGTCGAAGGCCCCGTCCGAGGAGCGGGCCGCGGTCTTGCGGGAAGTGCGCCGGTCCTATGAAGCCTGGCAGGTGCCGGAGCCGACCACAGGCGCGCTGCGCATGGAGGCGGTGATCGCCCATCTGCGCGAGGTCCTGCCCGAGGATGCGATCGTCACCAATGGAGCCGGCAACTATGCGGGCTGGCTCCACCGGTACTATCGGTGGCGGCGCTGGCGGACCCAGCTGGCGCCGACCTCCGGCTCCATGGGCTATGGGCTGCCGGCGGCCGTGGCGGCGAAGCTTCGGCATCGGGATCGGGAGGTGATCTGTCTCGCCGGCGATGGGTGTTTTCAGATGGTCTGCCAGGAGCTTGGGACGGCCGCGCAATATGGTGCCGGCATCGTGGTGTTGATCTCCAACAACGGAATGTACGGCACGATCCGGATGCATCAGGAGCGCCACTACCCCGGGCGCCCCTCGGGCACGGCCATGCGCAACCCCGATTTTGCAGCACTGGCGCGGGCCTATGGTGGGACGGGTCTCACCGTGGAGCGAGACGCGGATGTCGCCGCAGCCCTGGCCGAGGCCCGCGCGGCCGCCGCGCGCGACGCGATGCCGGCGGTGATCGAGCTCAAAGTCGCGCCCGAGGCCATCAGCCCGAAAATGGTCCTGGGCCGGCGCTAGCGCGACCTGCCGGTTCTGGGCGTGAGCCTCAGGACGATCATCCCCGTGCTCTACTGGGCAGTTCGTTGATTAAGGCTCTGACTCGCCCGGTTTGACCGGCGAATCCATCTTGGCGCGGTCTGGGATTGCCCGGTCGAGCGGGCCTGGTCCCCAGGGTGCCTCAGCACGCCTCAGGGGATGTCGAGGACGATCTTGCCGATGTGGCCGCGGCTTGCCTGGCGGTCGAGGGCTTCGGCCAGGCGGTCGATGGGCAGGCGGGTCTCGTCGAGCACCGGTTTGATCCCATGGACGTCGATGGCGCGGCAGGCCTCCTCCAGCGACGTGCGCGAGCCCGAGGCTGTGCCCTGCACCCGGATCGTGCCGCCGATCAGCTTGCGGATGTCGACCTCGGCGGCCTTTGCCCCGAGAAAGCCCACGACACCCACATGACCCGCAAAAGCCATCGCCTCGATGGTCTGCGGTAGGGTCGCGCCAGCCGTCTCGACGGCGATGTCGATCCCGCGCCCGCCCGTGATCTCGCGCACCGGGCCCGCCCAGTCGGGCGTCTCAAGGTAGTTGATCACAGCATCGGCGCCGAGGGCTTGCAGCCGCGCGGCCTTCTCGGGCGTCGAGGTGAGCGAGACCACGCGCGCGCCGGCGGCTTTGGCGAATTGCAGCGCGAAGAGCGCGACGCCGCCGGTCCCGAAACTCAACACCCAGGCACCGGGCTTAACGCCCCCGTCCTTCAGCACCGTCCAGGCGGTGAGGGCGGCGATCGGTAGGGCTGCGGCCTCCCGGTCGGAGAGCGTCGCGGGCGCCTGCACTGCGTTGTCCTCGCTCACAGCGATCATCTGGCGCGCCACGCCATCGAAGGGGCCGCCGAGGGTGCGGGTCTTGCGCTGCTCCTCGGTCGCCGGCCCGTTGGTCCAGCCGCGGGTGTAGACCGGCATGGCCCGATCGCCCGGGCGAAAACGGCTCACGCCCGCCCCGCAGGCGACAACCTCGCCGCAGCCATCCGAGAGAGGCACCAGCGGCAGGGGCAGGTTGGGGTTGTAGCTCCCGTCGATGACCACGACGTCGCGATAGTTCACCGAGGCAGCGCGCAGCCGGATGACGATCTCGCCGGGTCCAGGTGCGGGCACCATGCGTTCTTCGGCGGCCAGATTGGCAGCGCCGAAGCGCGGCAGCACCATGGCCGTGTAGGTCTCGCTCATGACGTCCTCCCTTGCTCGGCCTGCCATAGCCATGGGGGAGGCGCAAAGGGCAAGAGGCGCCGGGCAAGGAACGCCAGGGCAAAAGCCTCGGGGCAAGAGAAGCTAGGCTCTGCGCGCACCCGTGGGGACGGCGTCACTCAGCGGCGAGTTGGCGAAAGAAGCGCTCGACCGCCTCGGTCGCGGAGAAATCCTGGTTCGTCGAGCCCACGATCCGTGTCCCGAGACCGGACGCCCGTGCCCCCGGCCAGGTATGCCCCCCGCCCTCGACCACGAAGTGCAGGAGCGGCGCGTCGCAGCTGCGATAGGTGCGCAGCGTCACGGTCGATCCGTCCTCGGGGACGCGATCCTCGAGTCCGCGACTGTCAAACCCGTTGCAGCCATTGCGCTCGGCCAGAATCTCCAGGGTCTGATCCACGGGCATCACATCCCCGCGCTCCGCCACCAGCGGGCTCCAGCCGCCGATCCGCCCGCCATCGGGCGGCACGAGCCGATCCGCGGTGCCATGGATGAAGAGGATCGGGCGCGCAGGCCCCGTGCGACACTCATAGTCCTCGGCAAAGGCCGCGATGGCGACGGCAACGCCTGCCACCAAATCGGGCGCGTCGCACATCAGGCGCAGCGCCATGATCCCGCCGATGGAGGGGCCCGCGACGAAAACCCGTTCGGGATCGACAACGCCCTGATCCGCGAGGGCGCCGATCAGCCGGCGCAGAAAACCGATGTCATCCGCATCGTCGTGGGGCTCGCCGAGCCAATCGGTCCGCCCATCGTTCCAGTCGTCGATCGCATAGGGCCAGAGGACGGCCCAGCCCTCCCGCGCCAGGCTTACCCGCGCGCGCCGCCGCACCGTGCGCGGCCCCGCCAGCCCGCCATGGAGCGCGATCAAGACCGGTGCATTCCGCGCCTCCGGCTGTACATCGAGGATCGCGCGACGCTCGAGCCCGTCATGTGTCATCGTCAACACCCGGGTCTCGAAGGCCTGAGCCCCCGCGGGCGCCAGCACCAGCGCGACGAGCGCGCAGATCGTGAGAGACAGGCGCCGGACAGGGCCGGTCAACATCGTGGCATCGGGCATCATCGGCCTCCCAATTCGCAGGGGCATGGCGCCGTTCTCGGCCGCCTTCATGGATATGGTGATACGGCGTCGGGCTAAAAGACCGTTGCTCCCGTCGCTTCCGTCAGCCGGATCGCGCGTGCAGGACGCGGTGCCCCTTGCCAGCCGCCGCGTTTCCCGCCCTTCTGGCCGCAAAAGAGATCGGGAGGACAGGATGGCCGAGAACGCGATGAAGATTGCCGTGATCCCTGGCGACGGGATTGGCAAAGAGGTGGTGCCTGAGGGGCTCAAAGTGCTCGAGGCGGCCGCCCGTCGCTTCGGTCTCGGCTTCGATTTCTGCCATCACGATTTCGCCTCCGCCGCCTACTATGCCGCCCATGGCCAGATGATGCCGGACGACTGGCACGACCGGCTCGATGCCTCGGACGCGATCTTCTTTGGCGCCGTCGGCTGGCCCGAGACGGTGCCCGATCACATCTCGCTCTGGGGCTCGCTGATCAAGTTTCGCCGGGAGTACGACCAATACGTCAGCCTGCGCCCCGCCCGCGCGATGCCCGGCGTGCCTCTGCCGCTCGCGGGGCGCGAGCCTGGCGATATCGACATGATGATCGTGCGGGAGAATACCGAGGGCGAGTATTCGTCCATCGGCGGGCGCATGTTCCCCGGCACCGAGCGCGAGGTGGTGATCCAGGAGACGGTGATGAGCCGCCATGGCGTCGACCGGATCCTGCGCTTCGCCTTCGAGCTGGCGCAAAAGCGCGGCGGGCATCTGACCTCGGCCACCAAATCCAACGGCATCTCGATCACGATGCCCTATTGGGACGAGCGGGTGGCGGAGATGGCGCCACACTACCCGGACGTGCGGCTCGACAAGTTCCACATCGACATTCTCTGCGCGCTGATGGTGCTCAAGCCGCATCAGTTCGATGTGGTCGTGGGCTCCAATCTGTTCGGCGACATCCTCTCCGATCTCGCGCCCGCCTGTACCGGCACCATCGGGATCGCGCCCTCGGGCAATATCAATCCTGAGCGGCGGTTTCCCTCGCTCTTCGAGCCTGTGCATGGTTCGGCGCCGGATATCGCGGGGCAGGGGGTCGCCAACCCCATCGGCCAGATCTGGGCCGGTGCGATGATGCTGGAGCATCTCGGTCACGCAGAGGCCGCGGGCGCCATCGTCTCGGCCATCGAGGCGGTGCTGGCCGAGCCTGCGCTGCGCACCGGGGACCTGGGCGGGCCGGCGGATACGGTCACCTGTGGGGCCGCCGTCGCCGATGCGCTGCTGGACGGCGCGCGGTGAGCGCCCGCAAGGCCCGCCTGCGCCGGGCTGGTGCCGTGGTCGCTGAGGCGTCAAAGTGGCGGCGTGATTTGGGGAGACGCGGATGAAGGCCGTACTTTTCGGGCTGGGCTCCATGGGTCTCGGCATGGCGCGTTCGCTGCTGCGCGCCGGTCATGAGACGCTGGGCCTCGACATCGATCCCGCCCGCGAGGCTGCCTTTCGCGCGGAAGGCGGTGCAGCGACCCCGCGGGCCGAGGCGCTGGCGGGCGCGGATGCGGTCGTCGTCGTCGTCGTCAACGCCGCGCAGGCCGATGCGGTGCTCTTTGGCGAGGCGGGCGCGGCGGCGCTAATGCGTCCGGGTTCGGTCGTGATCAACAGCCCGACGGTCTCGCCCGACTATGCCCGCGCCACCGAGGCGCGGCTGGCCGAGCGTGGGATCCATTATCTCGACGCCCCCATCTCCGGCGGCGCTGCCAAATCGGAGGCTGGGGAGCTTACCATCATGGCCTCAGGGACAGCGGAGGCGTTCGCTGCCGCGCGCCCCGCCCTCGATGCCATGGCCGAGCGGGTTTTCGAACTGGGCGACCGCGCGGGGCCGGCGGCGGCGATGAAGGTGGTGAACCAGCTTCTGGCAGGCATCCATATCGCGGCCACTGCGGAGGCGATGACCTTCGGGATGCGCCAGGGCGTGGCGCCCGCGGCGATCCTCGAGACCATCTCCGCCTGTGCCGGTTCTTCCTGGATGTTTGAGAACCGCGGACCGCATATCGTCGACGGGGACTACACGCCGCACTCCGCCGTGGAGATCTTCGTGAAGGACCTGGGCATCGTCTCCGACATCGCCCGGGACGCGCGCTTCTCGGCGCCGCTGGCCGCCGCCGCGCTGCAACAGTTTCTCGCGGCCGCCGGGGCGGGGTACGGGCGCGAGGACGACGCGGCCGTGGCGAAGATCTACGCCCGCAACGCCGGGATCACGCTGCCGGGGGACGATTGATGCACCTCGGCTGTATCGGCGACGATTTCACGGGCTCCTCCGATCTGGCCAACACGCTGGCCAAGGGCGGGATGGCGACGGTGCAGTATTCTGGCGTGCCCTCCGCGCCTGCGGCCGAGGGGGTCGAGGCTGGCGTTGTCGCCCTCAAATCCCGCACGATCCCGGTGGCTGACGCGGTCGCGCAATCGCTCGCGGCGCTGGACTGGCTGCGCGCCCAGGGCTGCAGCCAGATCTTCTTCAAGATCTGCTCGACGTTCGACTCGACCCCTGAGGGGAATATCGGCCCTGTCGCCGACGCACTGCTCGACGCGCTCGACATCGAGACGCCGGCTATCGTCTGCCCCGCTTTCCCCGCAACGGGGCGCACGGTCTTTCACGGCCATCTCTTCGTGGGCGACCGGCTGCTCAGTGCCTCGGGCATGGAGAACCATCCGCTCACACCCATGACGGACCCCGACATCCGCCGCTGGTTGAGCCATCAGACGCGCCACCCTGTCGGCCATTTGCCGGCCGCGACGGTGTGGGAGGGAGCGGAGGCCGTGGCTGCCGCGCTCGCTGCCGAGGGCGCGGCCGGGCGCCGCCTCGTGGTCGCGGACGCGATCCGGGACGAAGACCTGGTGATCCTCGGCCGCGCCGCAGGGACGACCGGTCTTCTTGTCGGCGGCTCGGGCCTTGGCCTCGGCCTGCCCGCGAACTTTCGGGCCGGCGCCCCGGCAACCGCGCCCGCCTGGCAGGGCATCGAGGGCCCCGTCGCCCTTCTTTCCGGCTCGTGCTCGCGGGCGACCAACGGGCAGGTGGCGCATCATGCCGCTCGCCATCCGGCACTTGCCGTTGAGGCCGATGAGGTGGTCGCCGGCCGGATCACTGCAGAGGAGGTGACGTCCTTCATGCTCGCGCATCCAAATGATTTGCCGCTCGCTTATTCCTCCGCCGATCCCGCCCGCGTGGCCGCCGCGCAAGAGGCGCATGGGCGCGAGACGGTGGCAGAGGCCATCGAGGGGCTGTTTGCCGACACCGCCCGGCGCCTGGCCGCCGCAGGGGTCACCCGGATCGTGACGGCGGGAGGCGAGACCTCCGGCGCCGTCGTCGAGGCGCTGGATCTGACAGCGCTCGAGATTGGGCCCGAGATCGACCCCGGCGTGCCGGCCCTGCGCGCCACGGGCCGCCCACTCACCCTCGCCCTCAAATCCGGCAACTTCGGTGCCGTGGATTTCTTCGAGAAGGCAGCCGCTGTGCTGGCCGGGCGATGAGCGCCGAGGCGCGGCTGCGCGAGGATATCGTCATGCACTCCCGCTCGATCTTCGAGCGGGGGCTGACGGGCGGGTCTTCGGGCAACATCTCGGCGCGCACCGAAGATGGCGGGCTGCTGGTCACACCCACGGGCTCGAGCATGGGGCGGCTCGATCCCGCGCGGCTCTCACGCTTCGATGCCGGGGGCCGCTTGATCGACGGCGATCCGCCGACAAAGGAGATGCCGCTGCATTCGGCCTTCTACGAGACGCGGCCGGGCACGGGCGCGGTGGTGCATCTGCATTCTAGCTACACCGTCGCGCTGTCGATGATGCCGGGCGTGGACGAGGACTGCCTGCTGCCCCCACTCACCGCCTATTCGATCATGCGCCTCGGGCGGGTGAAGCTCTTGCCCTACTTTCGACCCGGCGATCCGGCGATGGGGGACGCGGTGCGCAGCCTCGAAGGCCGCCGCTCCGCCGTGGTGTTGGCTAATCACGGGCCGGTGGTGGCGGGGCCGGATCTCGAGGCGGCGGTCTATGCGAGCGAGGAGCTGGAGGAGACGGCGAAGCTCGCCGTCCTGACCCAGGCGAGCGGCGCCGTCGGCCTTACCGATGCACAGGTCCGCGATCTCGTGAGCCACTTCGGGGTGGACTGGGATGCCTGAGCCCGCCCCCGGGCACCTGCCACTCTCCGCCAATCTGGGCGCTGGGTTTCTGTTCTCCGACCGGCCGCTGCCCGATGCGGTGCGTGCGGCCGGTGCGGCGGGCTTCGACGCGGTGGAGCTGCACTGGCCCTATGACGTGCCGATCCCCGCGCTGAAGGCCGCCCTCGATGAGACCGGGCTGCCCGTCATCGGCCTGAACACGCCGCGCGGGGATGTGGCGGCAGGGGAGAACGGGCTCGCGGCGCTGCCGGGGCGGGAGGCGGAGGCCGCGGCTGCGCTGGAACAGGCGCTCACGTACGGTGCCGCTATCGGCGCGCGTGCCGTCCATGTGATGGCCGGTTTCGCGCAAGGACCAGAGGCAGAGGCCTGCTTCCTCGCCAATCTGGCGCGCGGGGCCGAAGTGGCGGCCGCTCACGGCATGACGCTGCTGATCGAACCGCTGAACGCGCGCGATGTGCCCGGCTATTTCCTCAGCACCGCCACCCAGGCTGAGGCTCTGCTGACACGGCTCGGCTCGCCCCATGTCCGCATGATGTTCGACTGCTACCACCTCCAGATCATGGGTGGGGACCTGACGCGTCTTTTCGAGCGCCTGGGCCCACTCGTTGGTCATATCCAATTCGCCGGTGTGCCCGATCGGGCCGAGCCGGATCGGGGTGAGATCGCCTATGATCGGCTCCTGCCCGTGCTTGCAGCGGCGGGACATGCGGGCCCCTTCGGTGCCGAGTACCGGCCCAGGGGGCGGACCGAGGACGGGCTTGCCTGGATGCGTGCGTTCCGGCCGCGGATGTGACAAGCGCATCGGGCTGGGCCGGCGGCGTGGCGCAACCCTGCCCGACGCCGCCTTGGCCAACACTTCAAGAGGGAGACTATCGATGCAGGCCGACCGCTTCCCCCGCGCCCTTGCCACCGCTCTCGCTGCTCTTTTGCTTGCCATCCCTCTGCCTGTCTCGGCCAGCGAGGCCGCAGCCTCGGGCGGAGCGGAGGTGGAGGCTGAGGCTGAGGCGGCTGGGGGCGACGAAACCGGTGTCAGCGACGCCGCGCTCATGGCCCTCGCGCGTGAGCCTTTCCAGGGTGATCTGGAGGGGATCGTCAATCGTGGCTTCTTGCGGATCGGCACAGTCCACAGCCCCATCCTCCTCAGCTACGACGGCGCCGAGCAGACAGGCATGGCCGTCGATTTGGCAGAGGAGCTCGAGAAGCACCTGCGCCAGACCATCGGCAAGC
>JBCCLX010000082.1:0-13213 GCA_039026635.1 Pseudomonadota bacterium | reverse complement strand
TCATCGAGCGTGAGACCGCTGGCGGTACGGATCGCAGCGCCGCCTATTTCCACGGTGCCAACCGCGGCAAACGCTCCATTGCCCTCGATCTCAAAGCGCCGGGCGATCGCGACGTGCTCCTGGCGCTGACTGATCGGGCCGATGTGATGATCGAGAACTTCAAGCTGGGCGGGCTCGCCAAGATGGGCCTCGATCACGCCAGCCTTTCGGCCCGCAATCCGGGCCTCATCACCTGCTCGATCACCGGCTTTGGTCAGACGGGTCCGCGTGCTGCCGATGCGGGATACGATTTCATGATCCAGGGGCTCGCGGGGATCATGGACCTGACGGGGGAGCCCGATGACAGGCCAGGTGGCGGGCCGCAGAAGATCGGCGTCGCCTTCGCCGATGTCTTCACCGGGCTTTATGGCGTGATCGCGATCCAGGCGGCTCTCGCGCAGCGGGCGATCACCGGACAGGGCCAACACATCGACATGGCGCTGATGGATGCGATGACGGGCGTTCTCGCTAATCAGGCCATGAACTATTTCGCGACCGGCAGCAGCCCGACGCGGCTCGGCAATGCGCATCCCAACATCGTCCCCTATCAGGTCTTCGCCTGCCGGGATGGGCATCTGATCGTGGCCTGCGGGAACGACGGGCAGTTTCGCCGGCTCTGCGACGTGCTCGACCGGCCTGGCCTGGCCGAGGATCCGCGCCACGCAACGAATGCCGCCCGTGTGGCGGCGCGTGACGCTCTGGTGCCCGAGATTGCGGCCGCGATCGCGGGGTGGGAGCGTGATGCTCTGATCGCCGCGCTCACGCAGGCGACCGTCCCGGCGGGTCCGATCAACACGGTCGCCGAAGCCATGAACGATCCACAGATTGTGCATCGCGGGATGGTCGTGCGGCCCGATGGCGTGCCAGGTCTGCGCAGCCCGATGGTGTTTTCGCAGAGCGCCCTCGCCCTCGATCGCCCGTCCCCGGCGCTCGACGAGCATCGCGAGGAGATCCTGGCCGAGCTCGGCCTGCAGGCGTGAGGGAACCGTCCTTGGCGCCATGGTGGAACAAAGCGGCCTAAGGGCGCTCAGGAACTATGAATGCACTGACCGTTCGTTCCACATTTCAACTCGTTTCGTTGCTTGATTTTTCTCACCGGACCTAACCTGCGCGTAAAGTCCGGTCATCTCCCCGGCATCGACAAGCTGCGCGGAACCGCCCAGAAGGTGGCGGCGAGGGAGGCGGCGATGCAGAGACGCGAGGATAGGGGCCCAGCGGGCGCGCAGGCTGCCGACCCGGTTCAACGCCCAACGGCAAACCCGGCCGGCAACGTCGGTCTTGGGATCCGTTTCGTGCTGATGGCCGTCGTCTTCTTCGCAGTGCAGGACGGGATCTCGAAGCACTTGGCGGCCTCTTACCCTGTGCCGTTCTTCGTGATGGTGCGCTACTGGTTCTTCCTCGCCTTCGTCCTTGCGCTGGCCGCCCGCGGGCCAGGGGGCGTGCGCGGGGCGGCGCACACGCAGATGCCGGTGCTCAATGCGCTGCGCGGTGTCTTGCTGGTCGTGCAGATCCTCGTGATCGTGACCAGCTTCGACTATGTGGGCCTCGGCAACACCCATGCGGTCTTCGCTCTGCACCCCCTGCTCGCCACCCTGCTGGCCATCCCGGTCTTGGGCGAGCGCGTCGGGTGGCGGCGTCTGGCTGCCGTCGCGACCGGGTTTGTCGGCGTGCTCGTGATCCTGCGCCCCGGCGCTGATGTCATGGACCCGAACATCTGGATCGCCGTCCTCTCGGCGGTGATTTTCTCAAGCTATACCGTGCTCACACGGTTGGTGAGCCGGGCAGATGGCTCGGCGGGCCCGGCCTTTTTCTACACGGGCGTTGCCGGGGCAGTGGCGGCCACAGCGGCGGGGATCGGGTTTTGGACGCCGATGACCCTGGAAGACTATGGCTGGCTCGGCGTTCTCTGCATCACTGGGATGACCGGGCACTACTGCCTGATCCGGGCGCTGGATGCGACGGAGGCCGTGCGCGTCCAGCCCTTCGTCTACCTCCAAATGGTGTTCGGAACGGCGATCGGCTGGGCGGTCTTCGGGGAGCGGCTCGATGGGATGACGCTGCTCGGCATGGCGATCATCATCGGCGCCGGGCTCTACGCGATCTGGCGCGAGGCGCGTATTGCCGGGCAGGAGGACTGAGGGGACTAAGCGTCAGGCCAGCTCTCGCACGGCCTCGACGGCGCGCATGCGGCCATGGGGCAGTCCCGCCGCGTTCGTCAGCGTCTGATCCGCCACCGTCACGACCCCGGCGACCGTGTCCACCATGCCGCCGAGACCTGCGAGAATGCCTGCGATGGCCGTCTGCGCGGCCCGGTCGGCCCCGTCGTCGATCTTGAGGGCGACGCCAAGCCCGAGGGCGGGCAGGGCGGCGACGAACACGCCCTCAGCACCGGACTTGAGCGCGACCCCGCCGCCTGCCGCCTGCATCAGCTGCGTGTTCACCCGCTCCTCCCCGGCGACGAGGACAGGATGGGCGATCATCGCCTCGCGCAACCGCTCGGCCGCGCGCCCCCGCAGGCCCCCGAAGAGCGCGGGCACGGCGAGGCCCGCCACGGCTCGGGCCAGACCTGTGAGCGAGACCGCAAAGTTGGGTGCTGAACAGCCATCGATGGCGTGGCCGGCGGGCTCCTCGTCACAACCCTCCGCCAGGGCCATCCGCACGGCCTGCTGCACCGGATGATCGAGCGCCACGTAATCGGGCCCGGCACCCAGATGCCGCGTGAGAGTGAGAAACCCGGTGTGTTTGCCAGAGCAGTTGTTGTGGCGCTGCTGCGGGGTCTCGCCGGCCTCTCGAAGCGCCTGGCGCGCGGTGGAGGAGAGCGGGGGATGGCGGCCGCAGCGTAGCGCATCATCGTCGAGCCCCAGATCGCTCAGCCAAGCCGCAACTCGTTCGGTATGGATCGCAGCGCCGGAATGGCTGGCGCAGGACAGGGCCAGCTGTTCGCTCGAGAGCCCTGCCGCATCTGCCGCCCCGCTCTCCACCAGCGGCAGGGCCTGCAGCGGCTTTGCCGATGATCGGGGCAGGATGATGCGGGAGGGATCGCCGAGACCCGCCACCAACCGCCCCGTTCCATCGACGACGGCGACAGCCCCTCTGTGCACGCTCTCAAGCACAGGGCCGCGCCAGACCTCGACGAGGACCGGGTTCGGCGTGCCGAGCGCGCCGATGGGCGCAGGCGAGGGGGCGATAGCAGCGTGATCGTCCATGCGAGGGCTCCAGCGGTAGCACGACAAGGATCGCCGCTCCTGTCGCGGCCCGTCAGACCGGGCAGAGCATGCGCGGCGGCCCTAGATCCCCGGCCAACCCGGGGAATGACGATGCGGCGCGGTGACCCGATTGGATCGGACGTAGCCCTAGCCGTCCCGGAGCTCGAATTGAAACTCGTCCCCGAGCGCATCGCGCAGGCGTTGGAAGCTGAGCCGCATGCGCGATTTGACCGTGCCGAGAGGGGTGCCCAGGCGATCGGCGATCTCGCTCTGGCTGAGGCCTGCGAAAAAGGCGAGACGCACGACGGCGAGCTGATCTTCGGAAAGGGAGGTCAGGGCCGCCCGTACCCGACCGTCCCGCTCCTGTCCAGCAAACCCCGTCTCCGCGCTCGCCACGGGATCGGGTTCGAAGACGGGGTCGAGCGCGTCCGGCTCGTGCCGACGCATCCGGCGCATCATGTCGATCCGCTTGTTGCGCGCGATGGTGAAGATCCAGGTGCTGACGGCTGCCTTGGTCGAATCGAACTGACCGGCCCGGCGCCAGACGGTGACCATCACCTCCTGCGCGCTGTCCTCCGCCTCGTCATGCGCCGCGCCCGAGCGCAGGAGGAAGGCCTTGATCCGGCCCGCGTAGCGACCGAACAGTTCGACAAAGGCCGCGCGCGAGGCATCCTCGGCAATCGCCGCCAAGAGCATCGCATCGCTCGCCTCGCTGATGTCCGACACAGCCTCCTCGGCCGCCCGGCAGGGTCTCCCCTTGGCGGTCGTCCTGCTATCGACGGTCGCGTCCGTGTCTGTCTCGCTCGACACGACGGCGTCTTTCGCGGGCGGTGCCTGTTCGGGCACCTGTGTATCGTCGGTCACCTGGGACCTGTCCTGTGCGCGCGGGTCGGCTGCGCTCACCCCCCAAGAGAGCCCCTTGCCCTTCGCCTTACGCTCACTCGTACGGGCCTGCGGCCAAGGGCTGCCCGGGGTGGAAATCCGCGCAAGACCTAGAGTATGTTTGCGCCGCTGCGGGAACAAACACTGATCCGAAACTAACCGGATTGATGCGGGCGGGGGATCTGCCCTGTCCGAGGGGTAAGAGGCGAGCATGAGCATTGTATCGAGGCTGGTCGCGGCGGCGCTTGTCGGCGGGATGGCAGCCCTGTCCACGGGGATGAACGCAGAGGCGCAGACCTCGACCCGGGTGGACGCCAAACGGGACTGGTCGATCTTCGAGGCCGAGGCTGACGGCAACAAGATCTGCTGGATCGTGACCCAGCCGAAGAGCAAGGCGGCCTTCCGCCAGGGCCAGCAGGTCGAGGTGCGTCGCGGCGATATCTTCCTGATGGTCGCCGTGCGCCCGGCCGACAGCGTGGCCAATGAGGTCAGCTTCATCGCCGGCTATCCGTTCCAGGCGGGATCGACGGTGGAGATCAAGGTGGGCTCGCAGAGCTTCGAGGCGTTCACGGAAGGGGAGAACGCCTGGCTGCGCTCGCCGGACGAGGATGCCGATGTGGTTGGCGCCTTCCGCCGCGGTGTCGATGCCGAGGTGCGCGGCACCTCCTCGCGGGGCTCGACCACGGTCGACACCTTCTCGCTCTTGGGCTTTACCGACGCCCTCGCCACCGCGACCTCGCGCTGCCAGGGCTGACGGGGACGTCGCATCGCTCAGATCGCGCCTGTCCCCTTCCGTAGAGGGGACCGGCACGCTAGATGGCGGGCTTGCCGAAGGAGACCGCCGATGGCCGAGATCGATCGACGCCTGCAGCCACCCAGCGCGATCGCGCCCGATTTTGCCACCCTGCCGCGTCGGGACGCCCCTGCTGCGCGCCCGAATTTGGTGGGTATGACGCGCGAGGCCCTGCAGGCGGCGCTTGTAGAGGCAGGCGTGCCCGCGAAGCAGGGTCGAATGCGTGCAGGCCAGGTCTGGCAGTGGCTCTATCAGCGCGGCGTCCAGGATTTCGAGGAGATGACCAACGTCTCCAAGAGCCTGCGTGCCGACCTCGCCGCCGCGTTCGAAATCCGCCGTCCTGAGATCGTGAGCCGCCAGGTGAGCCGCGATGGCACGCGCAAGTACCTCTTGCGCATCGCCGGCGGGCACGAGGTCGAGGCCGTCTATATTCCGGAGGTGGACCGCGGAACGCTCTGTGTGAGCTCCCAAGTGGGCTGCACCCTCACCTGTACCTTCTGCCACACCGGCACGCAGAAGCTCGTGCGCAACCTGACGCCCGCCGAGATCGTCGGTCAGATCCTCGTCTGCCGCGACGATCTGGGCGAATGGCCGCGCGCGGGGGAGCGCCCGCCCGAGACGCGGCTCCTCTCCAACATCGTGCTGATGGGCATGGGCGAGCCTCTCTACAACACCGACAACGTGCGCGACGCCATGATCGTGGCGATGGACAATGAGGGGCTGACGATCTCGCGCCGCCGGATCACGCTCTCCACCTCCGGTGTCGTGCCCGAGATCGGGCGCTGGGGGGCGGAGGCGCGCACGCTGCTTGCCATCAGCCTGCATGCGACGACCGACGATCTGCGCGACGTGCTGGTCCCGATCAATCGCAAGTACCCGCTCGAGGTGCTGCTGCAGGCCTGCCGCGATTACCCGCGCCTTTCGAATGCCGAGCGGATCACCTTCGAATACGTGATGCTGAAGGGCGTGAACGATGCGGATGCGGATGCGAAGCGGCTGGTGAAGCTGATCGCGGGCATCCCGGCCAAGATCAACCTGATCCCCTTCAATCCCTGGCCCGGCTCGCCCTACGAACGCTCGGACTGGGACCGGATCGAGGCTTTCGCTGAGATCGTGAACCGTGCGGGCTATGCTTCGCCCGTCCGCACGCCGCGGGGCGACGACATCCTGGCCGCCTGCGGTCAGCTCAAATCCGCGACCGAGCGGGCGCGCAAATCGCGCGCCGAAATCGAGGCCGAGGTCAGCGGCGGCTGACACGCCCCCGCGGTGCCGGAGCCAGAGATGACCGGCGGCTGAAGGCAGGTGAGCCATGCAACGCATCTCCGTCCTCGGCGGCCCGGGGTCGGGCAAGACAACCCTCGCGCGGGCACTTGGCCAGCGCCTCGGCCTGCCCGTCGTCCACCTCGACATGCTGTTTTGGCGGCCCGGTTGGGTGGAGAGCGACCGTGACGAGCTTGCCGCGCGGGTCGCCGCGATCACGGCGCGAAAGGCCTGGGTGATCGAGGGTAACTATGCCTCGACCTGGCCGAGCCGCCTCGCCCATGGCGACAGTTTCATCTTGCTCGACATGCCCACGCCGCTGCGCCTCTGGCGCGTTGTGCGACGGAGCCTGCGCCATTGGGGCCATACCCGGCCTGACCTGCCGGAGGGGTGCCCCGAACAGCTCGATCTCGCGTTCCTGCGTTTCAGCCTGCGTTATCGCGGCGAGCCGCGGGACCGGGCGCTCGCCCTGCTCGCTCAGGCGGCGGAGACCCAGGATTGCCACCGGTTGCGGAGCGTCGCGGAGGTGCGGCGCTTTTTGGCCGCGCTGCCGGGGGAGCCCGGGTTGTCTGGCCCGCCCGTCCGGTCCAGCGTGGCGCCATGATCGACCGAGACGCTATCGAGGCCGCTGCCGGCCGCATCGCGCCCCATGTGCGCGTCACCCCCGTGATGACCGTCAGCGACGTCTTCGGGCTCGCGGGTCCGCTGGATCTCAAGCTGGAGTGCCTGCAGCACACGGGCTCCTTCAAGCTGCGGGGTGCCTTCAACAATCTGCTAGCGAGCGATGTGCCGGCGGCGGGGATCGTGGCGGCATCTGGCGGGAACCACGGCGCGGCAGTGGCCTTTGCGGCCGCCCATCTCGGTCATCGCGCCCGCGTCTATGTCCCCCGGATCGCGGGTGAGGCGAAGATCGCGCTGATCGAGCGGGCGGGGGCGGATCTGGTGGTCGTCGATGGCGCCTATGACGATGCGCGCGCTGCCGCCGAGGCCTGGGAGGCGGAGACGGGTGCGATGCAGATCCACGCCTATGATGCGCCGCTGACCGTGGCGGGGCAGGGCACGGTGATGCGCGAATGGGAGGCGCAGGGGCTTGCGGCCGATACGGTGCTGATCGCGGTTGGCGGCGGGGGCCTGATCGGGGGGGCGCTGGCCTGGCTGGCGGGTCGCCGACGGGTCATCGCAGTCGAACCCGCGGCCTGTCCGACGCTCGAGGTCACGATGCGTGAGGGCCTTGGCACCCGGGTGCCCGTGGGTGGCATCGCCGCCAATGCGCTGGGCGCGCGCTATCTGGGCGGTGCCTGTCACGCGCTTGCCCGGGCCCATGGCGTCGAGAGCGTCCTGGTCAGCGAAGCGGCCCTGGCGGAGGCGCAACGGTTGCTGTGGCAGGATCTGCGGATCTTGACCGAGCCTGCGGGCGCAGCGGCCTTGGCCGCCCTCACCTCGGGTGCCTGGTCGCCCGAGCCCGGAGAGCGCGTCGCCGTTCTCCTATGCGGCGCCAATCCTGCACCCGATCCGCTGGGCGTGCTGGTGCCGGAGCCTGATCCCGCACCCGCGCGGTCCTGATCCGATGCCGTTGCAAAACCGCGTGACGCCGGAGGGGGAGATCGTGGCCGCACCCTGGCGCGGCGCGATGATGGGCAATCGCGGCTGCCTGCATGGGCCCGACAACACTCTCGGCCGCGCGCGCTGGCGCCACGCGAACTGGGTCTGTTGCGTGACCGAGTTTCGCGGCCGTCACCGCTTGCCGATGCCACCGCCTGGCAGCCCCACAGTCTACACCGCACTCTTCTTCTGGGACGAAGCCGCCGCCTTCGCCGCCGGTCACCGCCCCTGTGCCGAATGCCGAAACGCGGACTGGCGCCGCTTTCGCGCCGTATTGGAGAGGGTCTTGGGCCCTGAGAGCCGCGGCGCTCCGGCCTCTGCGCTCGACCGCGCGCTCCATCGCGACCGCCTGCAAGGGGTGGCTCCAAAGCACCCGGCCCGGCACGAAGCCCTGGCGGCCGACCTGCCCGATGGCACGTTCGTGCGCCTCTCCGATGGACGTGCCGGTTGCCTCTGGGCAGATGCCTGCCTCCCCTGGCGCCAGACAGGCGGCTACGACGCGCCCGTCAAACGCCCGATGGGCACGGTGGAGGTGCTGACACCGTCGCTGCTGGTCGCCACGTTCCACGCCGGCTATCGCCCTGTGATCAGGGCCTGAGCCAGGATTAAACCTCGGTGGGCAGATCGGCGGAACCGGGCGCTAGAACAGCACGTCCCAGGCGGCATCCTCGAGGTTCTGGACCACGCGCTCGTCCGGATAGCGCTCGATGTTCTCCGCGCTGTCGGCGAAGGCGATGACGAGTTCGTCGCGTGTCGTCCGTCCCTCGGTCAGCTCACCGGTCCAAAAGCTGCGCCCACCGGGATCTCCATCGCGTCCCAGGATGTTGAGATAGAGACGGTCCACAAAGCCCGCATCCGTCAGCACCCCCGGTCCGCCAAAGCGCTCCTCGAACTCGGGGGAGACGATGAAGGCTTCGGCGATCCCGAGTTTGGAGAGACCGCCAACCCGTTCATCGATCCAGAAGTTGAGCCCACCCCGATCCGGGTTCCGCCCCAGCGTCGCCTCATAGATGCGCGCCACGAACACGGCGTCCTCGCGATCCTCGGGCGGCGCGGTGTCGGGCGCGAAACCGACCACCAGATCCAGTTGATCGCCTCGGCTGTAGCGGAGGTTGTCGACATCCACATAGATCGCGTTGTCCGAGAAGAAGACCTGCGCCGCCGGCACCTCGAGCGTGTTGAAGGCCGGATCGATGGCGACGGAGGCGATCTCGGGCAGGGTACCGCTCTCATCTGCGATCACATAGCCGTTGAAGCTGGTCACATTGGCGAAGCGGCCGGAGCTTTGGTCGATCACATAGACCAGCCGGTCGGGCGTCACGTCTAGATCGGCGTTAACCACGGTGAAGGGATCGCCGGGAAGGTCGACGTCAGCCGTGTCCGGGAACTCCACCGTCTGGTCGACGATCGCAGTGCGCGGGGTGGCGATCGGGCTCAGCAGATCGGGCGCGAAAATCGAGAGGGTGATCTCGGCATCGGTGAACGACATCAAATGGCCTCCGGGAAAATCAGCGCATTGCAGCGCTGGGGCGGAGGCTAGCCCGCCGTCGGGACGACGTAAATTGGCAGCTCAGCGGATCTCGCCCGGCTCGGGGCGGGCGAGGTTGTCGAGCTGGGCCATGCCGGTGACGTGGAAGCCGCCGTCCACGAAGATCAGGTCGCCTGTCGTCCCGGCGCCAAGATCGGAGAGCAGATAGAGCGCGGCGCCGCCCACATCGTCGAGGCTGGCGTTGCGGCGCAGGGGCGCGTTGTCCTGCGTCGCCTTATAGACGCGCCGCGCACCACCCACGGCGGAGCCCGCGAGCGTGCGCATGGGCCCGGGACTGATGGCGTTCACCCGGATGGCCTGGGGGCCGAGGTCGTTGGCGAGGTAGCGGACTGAGGCTTCGAGCGCCGCCTTGGCTACACCCATCACGTTGTAGTTCGGCAAGACGCGGGTGGAGCCGAGATAGGTCATCGTCACCAGCGCCCCGCCCTCGGGCATCATCTCCGAGGCGCGGCGAGCGATGTCGACGAAGCTGTAGCAGCTGATGTCCATCGTGCGCAGGAAGTTCTCCCGCGTGGTGTCGGCGAAGCGCCCCGTCAGCTCGGCCTTGTCCGAGAACGCGATGGCATGGACGACGAAATCGAGGCTGCCCCAGTCCTCGCTCAGCGTGCCGAAGACCGTATCCAGGCTTTCGGGATCCATGACGTCGGCGTTCATGACGTGCTTGGCGCCGACGCTCTCGGCCAGCGGACGGACGCGACGCTCAAAGGCGTTGCCCTGATAGGTGAAGGCGAGCTCTGCCCCATGGGCGGCGAGCAGGCGCGAGACGCCCCAGGCAATCGAGTGATCGTTGGCGACCCCCATGACGAGCCCGCGCTTGCCCGCCATCAAGCTCGAGCGGCTCTGCAGCGTGCCTGCATCCTCAGCCATGATCGTCTCCTCCGTCGCCGCCCGCCCGCGTCACGCGAGAACCCCCGCCTGCGCCGATCTCCGCGTCAGTCGCCGCGGTAGCGGCTGATGGCCAGGGTGCAGTTGGTGCCGCCGAAGCCGAAGCTGTTGGAGAGCACGGTATCGAGGCCGGCGCTGTCGACGCGTTCGGTCACGACCGGCATGCCCTCGAAGGCGGGATCCAGCGTCTCGACATTGGCCGAGGCCGCCACGTAGTCGCCCTTGAGCATGAGCAGGCAGTAGATCGCCTCCTGCACGCCCGTGGCGCCCAGCGAATGGCCGGTCAGCGATTTGGTAGAGGACAGCCGCGGCGGCGCTTCGTTTCCAAAGACGGTGCGGATCGCCTCGATCTCCTTGGCATCGCCCACGGGTGTCGAGGTCCCATGGGTGTTTATGTAGCCGATTTCGCGCTCCTCCAGGCCTTCGATCGCCTGGCGCATGCAGCGCACAGCGCCCTCGCCCGAGGGGGCGACCATGTCGTAGCCGTCCGAGGTGGCGCCATAGCCTGTCACCTCGCCATAGATCGTGGCGCCGCGGGCCTTGGCGCGCTCCAGCTCTTCGAGCACGACAACGCCCGCGCCACCGGCGATGACGAAGCCGTCGCGTGCGGCATCATAGGCGCGCGAGGCCTTGTCCGGCGTATCGTTGAACTTCGAGCTCATCGCCCCCATCGCGTCGAACAGGCAGGAGAGCGTCCAGTCGAGCTCCTCCCCACCGCCGGCGAAGACGATGTCCTGCTTGCCCCACTGGATCTGCTCGGCGGCGTTGCCGATGCAATGCGCCGATGTCGAGCAGGCCGAGGTGATCGAGTAGTTCACGCCCTTGATGTGAAAGGGCGTGGCCAGCGTCGCGGAATTGGTGCTCGACATTGTGCGCGGCACCATCAGCGGGCCCATCCGGCGCGGGCCTTTCTCTTTGGTGATCGTGGCGGCGTCGAACAGATTGCGCGTGGACGGCCCGCCTGAGCCCATCACGAGGCCCGTGCGCTCATGGCTCACCTCCGCCTCGGTGAGTCCCGCATCCGCGATGGCCTCTTCCATGGCGACGTAATTCCAGGCCGCGCCATCGCCCATGAAGCGGCGGATCCGCTTGTCGACGCGCTCGGTCACATCCATCGTCGGCTTGCCATGCACCTGGCAGCGGAAGTTCAGCTCGGCGTATTCCGGGGCGAAGACGATGCCGGAGCGGCCGGCGCGCAGCGAGGCATCGACCTCGGCCACATCATTGCCGATGGAGGAGACGATCCCCATGCCGGTGATGGCGACGCGGCGCATCCTGTCCTCCCGCGGGTCCGTGCCCGCCAATCAGTTCGGGACGCCGGCCCGTCAGGCCAGCGCAGTCTCAGCGTCGGAGAAGAGACCGACGCGCATGTCCTTGGTCGTGTAGATCACGGCATCATCGGCTTCCATGGTGCCGTCAGCGATGCCGAGCTTGAGCTTGCGGTCGATCACCCGACGCAAATTGACAGTATAGCGCACGAGCTTGACGCCGGGCTGCACCTGGCCGGTGAACTTGACCTCGCCGACGCCGAGCGCCCGGCCGCGACCCGGCAGGCCGCGCCAGCCGAGGAAGAAACCAGTGAGCTGCCAGAGCGCATCGAGACCGAGGCAGCCGGGCATGACCGGATCGCCCAAGAAATGGCACTGGAAAAACCAGAGATCGGGCTTGATATCGAGCTCTGCCACGACCTGGCCCTTGCCATCCGGCCCGCCATCCTCGGTGATCGAGGTGACACGGTCGACCATCAACATCGGCGGCGCGGGCAGCTGTGCGTTGCCGGGACCAAACAATTCGCCCCGGGCGCAGGCGAGCAGGTCCTCATACTCGTACCGGTTCGGCCGCGCGTTCATCGCTTCCCCGCTCTCGGTTTCACCAACGGGCCCCTCGCCCGGACATCAGGCCGGGTGCCTAGCACCGGGTCAAAGGGCACACAACCCGCCCAATCCACGGCCCGTGCGTTGCATAGAGCGTCAAGGTTTTGCGCGTCTCGTTCCAATATGCTAGCAGCAAGTCTGAACTTATGGGACGGCTCATGACCGATAGCGCGCAGAAACCCCTTGCCGACGGGCAGGAGAGGATGACGAGCACGATCACGGAGACGGCGGGAGAGATCACGCCGGATAGCCGTGCGCGTGCCTGGCTTGCCTCTGCCGACCTTCGGCCAACGCGGCAGCGCCTGGCGCTGGCGGCGCTTTTGGTCGGCGATGGGCAGAACCGTCATGTGACGGCTGAGAGCCTGTTCGAGTCCGCCCAGGAGGCGGGCGAAAAGGTCTCGCTGGCCACCGTCTACAACACGCTGCACAGCTTTACGGCCGCAGGCCTCATTACAGAGGTCACGGTAGATGGCAGTCGGAGTTACTTCGACACGGACATCTCCGATCACGCCCATTACTTCTGGGAGGAAGAAGGGCGACTGTCCGATGCGCCGGACGGTGCGATCAGCGTCGAGCGCCATGCCTCTGCGCCGGAGGGTGCTGAGATCTCTCGGATCGACGTCGTGATCCGGTTGCGTCCGACCCGGCGCTGAGCCGCTCGATCCGTTCCACGGCACCCTGCCGCATGCGTGCCTCAGCCCTCGTGATGCCGGCATGATCGCGGCGCGAGGAGGCCTGAGGAGAGCGGTGGCATGAAGCTGATCGTCCAGATCCCCTGCTTCAACGAAGCTGAGACGCTGCCTGCGACCGTCGCCGATATCCCGCGCAGTGTGCCGGGGTTCGACTCAGTCGAGATCCTGATCATCGACGACGGCTCGACCGATGGCACGGCAGAGATCGCGCGTGCCGCAGGCGTCGATCATGTGATCCGCAATCCACAGAACCTGGGCCTCGCCCGCACCTTCGCCCGCGGCTTGCGCGAATGCCTGCTGCGCGGCGCCGATGTGATCGTCAACACCGATGGGGACAACCAGTACGATGGCGCGGCGATCCCGGCCCTGACGGCGCCGATTCTGGCTGGGGAGGCCGACATCGTGATCGGCGATCGCGGCACAGACCGCAT
>JBCCLX010000081.1:0-13253 GCA_039026635.1 Pseudomonadota bacterium | reverse complement strand
TGCCCTCGGCGTCCAATGGCATGCAGAGTACGAGGCGCTCGAGGACAGCATGCACCGCCGTCTTTGGGAGGCCTTTGCCGCCGATGTCGATGCGGCCTTTACCGAGCACCGGGGTCTCGCGCGTCGCAGCGCTTGAACAGGTCACCTGCGCGTCCGTGAGACCTTAGTCAGTCAGCTTCCGAGACTATGGCGGAGGATGGCGTAGAGGTCGTCGACCTTAATGGGCTTGGCCAGATAGCCATCCATGCCGGCATTGAGATAGGTGGCGCGATCGGCCTCACGCGCATTCGCAGTCAGCGCGATCAGAGGCACGGTATAGCCGTCCGCCCGCAAACGGCGGGTGACCTCAAGGCCGTCCAGCACCGGCAATTGGATATCGAGGAGGACGAGATCGGGCACACGGGAGGCCACGGCCTCCAAGGCCTCCTGCCCATCGGCGGCAACCGCAAGCGTGGCCCCCGTGGGGGCCAGCATCGCCTGCAGGAGCGCCCGGTTCATGGGCACATCCTCCACGATCAGCAGATGGCGGCCCGTCAGATCCGGCACCTCGGAGCGCTCCCGCTGCTCGTCCATGGCGACGACGGGGCGGCGCACCGTCTCGAAGAGGACATCCATCAACCGCTCGGACGCCGCGCGCATCACGCAGCGATCGATACCCGCGATGCTGCGATGATCGTCTTCGGCCCCGCAGAGCAGAATGCTGAGCTCATCATCGCCATCGGCCGCCCGGAGCCGTGCCACCGCCTCAGCCACTTCTCCTCCGAGGATCCCGGCGTTCAGGACGGCGAAGTCGTAAGGCCGATCCCCGACCCGTTCCCGCTCGATAGCCTTCACGGCATCGTCGAGCCCCGCGATGAAATCGCAGTTGAGCCCGAGCTCGCCGAGCGAGCGCTGCATACGCCAGTCGGAAAACAGCGGATGGCGCAGCACGAGAAGGCGGCGCCGCTCAAAGGCGAGGCCCCACCGGCGCCGGTCATCGCCGCCCTCGGGCACCAACGAGGGCAGTGTGACAGTGCGCCGCTCGACGCCCTGCCCATCCTGGGTCTCGGCGGTTGGGAGGCCGCCCGCACTCAAGAGCTGCGTCAACGGATCGCTCTCTGTCTCCGCGGCAGCCGCAGCGGCCTCAGGCGCATCGGCGCGAGGCATCCGCGCGCCCTGGACCACCAGCGCGCCAGCAGGATCGCCCCCGTCCTCATGGCCACGCCACACACCAACACCGGCCAGCCCCACGGCCGCGCCGGCAACCGACCAGTCGAGTAGCGCATCGAAGAGGGCGGCAAGCGGCAGATCATCGAGCGCCAGTTCTTCAGGCAAAGACGGATCGAGATGCCAATAGATTTCGGGCGCCGCGTCGCCCGCTCTCCCTTGGCATCGGTTCACTGCATCTTCGAGCAGTGTCTTCAAGACCGTCGCCTCAGCCATCGTTCCACGCTGTTTCAACACCCATACTCAGCAGTGAAGCAGGGCTTTACGCCCGAATTTTGAAAAGACGATGGAGTTCTTCAGAGCCAATCTTGCAAGATTGGGATGAGGGGGAGATCGGCCGCCGGCATTTCATAATTCCTCAATTCTGCCTTACGAGCCCATGCAAGGCGCTGTCCTTCTCGAGCGACCGGTTGTCCCGTCCATCTTCGGCACAGAAAAAGGGGCATCAGAAGGTGAAAATCGTCATAAGCATGGCTAGCAAAAGTGAGCGGACCCAAACAGGAGGCCGTTGTGTTGATGCCCAACTCCTCTTGCATCTCACGAATGAGGCAATTTTCGGGCGTTTCCGCCGGTTCTACCTTACCCCCTGGGAACTCCCAAAGACCAGCCATGGATTTGCCCTCGGGCCGCTGCGCGAGCAGGACGCGGTTGTCCGCATCCACCAGGGCGACCGCGGCGACAAGCACGAGTTTCACGAGCGATAGTCCGCGTTGATCTCGATATAGCGGCGGGTGAGATCGCAGGTGTGGACCGTGGCCCTGCCCTGCCCGATGCCGATGTCGATGCCGATCTCGATCTCGGTACCCTGCATGTAGGCCGCAGCCTTGGCCTCGTCGTAATCAGGCGCGCGCCAGCCCCGCGTGGCGACCGTGACGGGCCCAAAGCGGATGGAGAGGAGATCCCGGTCGGCCGGCTCCCCGGCCTTGCCGACGGCCATGACGATGCGACCCCAATTGGGGTCTTCGCCGGCGATTGCCGTTTTGACCAGCGGGGAATTGGCGACCGCCAGGCCGAGGCGCCGGGCGGAGACGTCGCTCTCAGCCCCCTCCACGACGATACGCACAAGCTTGCTCGCCCCCTCGCCATCCAGCACGACCTGGAGTGCAAGGTCCTGCATCACAGTCCCGAGCGCCGCCTCGAAAGGCGCGAGACGGGGATCGCCGGCATCGCGCAGGGGCAGGATTGGCGCAGCGCCGGTGGCCGCGACGAGGAGCGTGTCGGAGGTCGAGGTATCGCTATCGACCGTGATGGCGTTGAAGGTCGCCTCCGTCAGCGTTGAGACGGCCGCCTGCAGCAGCGGCTGCGCGACGGGCGCGTCCGTGAAGATGAAGACGAGCATGGTCGCCATATCCGGCGCGATCATGCCGGAGCCCTTGGCGATGCCGGTGATCGTCACCGGCGCGCCGTCGAGATCGACCGTCGTGCTCGCGCCCTTGGCGAAGGTATCGGTCGTCATGATCGCGCGGGCGGCGGCCTCGAAGCCGCCGGGCGCCAGTGCATGGGCAAGGTCTGCGACGGCGGCGCTCATCGCTGCGTGATCCAAGGGCTCGCCGATCACGCCGGTGGAGGCGGCGAAGATGGCGCCGCCGGGGATGCCGAGGGCGCTGCCTGCCGCCTCGGTCACGCGCGAGACCGCCTCGCGCCCGGGTGCGCCGGTGAAGGCATTGGCATTGCCGGCATTGACCACGATCCCGAAACCGCCCGCGCCGTCATGCGCCGCGAGCCTCTCTTCGCACCAGAGCACCGGTGCCGCGCGGGTGGCGGAGCGGGTGAAGGTCCCTGCCATCGTGGTGCCGGCGGCAAGGCGCACGAGAAGCAAGTCGTCCCGCCCGCGGTACTTCGTGCCGGAGTTGGCCGTGGCCAGGGTCACCCCGGCCATCGGCGCCAGCACGGGGAACGCCTCGGGCGCAAGCGGCGAGACGAGAGGCGGCTTGCCGAGGGCGGTCTCTAGCGCGGCGATGCGCGCGTCGAGTTCAGCGCGCGCCGCCCTCAGGCTCTCGAGTTCGGCTGCATCGGCCGCCACGGGCTCACTCCGCCGGTGCGGTCAGCAGATCGTCGTTTCGGATTGCGCCCGCGGGCAGCGGCGGCTCGATGATCTCCACATCCGCCTCCGCGCGCAGGTCGTCGATGAGCGCCCGCTGCGCCTCCTGCTGCATCTCACCGGCGATCTGGCCCGCGACCTCCTCGAAGGCCGGCGCCGCACGGTCGCGCTTGTCGACCACTTTGATCAGGTGCCAGCCGAAAGGCGTCTGCACCGGCCCGCCGGTCTCGCCCACGGCGATCTCGAAGGCGGCATCGGCGAAGGGCTCAACCATGTCGGACTTCACGAAGTAGCCCAAATCCCCGCCCCGCTGCGCCGTGCCATCGGTGCCATGCTCGGCGGCAAGCGCCGCGAAATCCGCGCCGCCCTCAAGCTCCTCCATCAGCGCTTGGGCCTGCTCCTCGCTCTCGACCAGGATGTGCGAGGCGCGCACTTCCTGCTCTGGCTCGACCTCGGCGTAACGCGTCTCGTATTCGGCGCGCACCGTCTCCTCGGTGACGCGCTCGGTCACAGTAGCGCGCATATAGGCCTCGGCGAGGACGGCCCGAATCTGGTTCTCGAGCTGGAACTGGATGCCCGGGTCCGTATCGAGCCCATCCGCGAGCGCCTTCTCCGCCAAGAGCGTCTGGTCGACCAGCTGCTCGATCAGACCACGGGTCAGGATCTCGTCGGGCAGCTGTTGGTACTGCTGGGGCAGGCCACGGCGGAGCGTGATCACATCACCGAGGCGCACGGCTTTGTCACCGACCGTGGCGACAACGCGATCCGCCGTGAGCGCCGGGGGCTGGGCCGCCACGCCATCCGGTTGTGCTCCTGCCTCACTCTCCGCCTCTGCCTCAGCCGCCGTTTCGGCTTCCGTCTCAGCGCTCTGGTCCTGCGCCATGGCCGGGAGCGGTGCGGCGAGGGCAGCGATCAGGGCGATCCGGCCGAGGCCGGCGATCAAGGTTTCAGTGCTCAAGGCGTCCTCCGTGGCGCGCCCGAGCCCCCGCGAGCGCTAAAGCCCCGCGTTGACAGCCCATAGGCCGCTCAATACATCCGCGATGTCGCGACGGCGGGCACGTATCACCCGGCCACGACGTGTGGCGGAGACTTAGCGGTTACCGCGGCGCGAGGGCAAGGATACCGGGAGCGCAGCCGTTGGCCGCACCCCTCCCGCCTCGACCGCGGCAGATCGGCAACGCCGTCGGGCCCCATTTGGCCGGCGGCTGGCAGGACGGGATGGCTGGATGTTCGGTGGGATCGCGAAACGCCTCTTCGGCACGACCAATGACCGCAAGGTCAAGGCAATGCGCGCTCAGGTGGCCGCGGTCAACGCGCTGGAGCCGCAGTTCGAAGCGCTGAGCGACGAGGAGATTCGGGCCAAGACCGAGGCGCTGCGCGGTCGCCACGCTGCGGGTGAGAGCCTCGACGATCTGCTGCCGGAAGCCTTTGCGAATGCACGGGAGGCCGCCAAGCGCGCCCTCGGCATGCGCCCCTTCGACGTGCAGCTGATGGGCGGCATGGTGCTGCATGACGGGCGCATCAGCGAGATGAAGACCGGTGAGGGTAAAACGCTCGTCGCCACCATGCCGGTCTATCTCAATGCGCTCACGGGCCGCGGCGTTCATGTCGTGACCGTCAACGACTATCTGGCCCGCCGCGATGCCGAATGGATGGGCCGCGTCTACAGCTTCCTCGGCCTCACCACCGGCGTGATCGTCCCCGGCCTCAACGATGCCCAGCGCAAAGAGGCCTATGCCTGCGACGTCACCTACGCCACGAACAACGAGCTTGGCTTCGACTATCTGCGCGACAACATGAAGTTCCGGCTCGATGATATGGCGCAGCGCAGCCACGCCTACGCCATCGTCGACGAGGTGGACTCGATCCTGATCGACGAGGCGCGCACGCCGCTGATCATCTCTGGCCCGGTCGAGGAGAAGGCCGAGCAGTATCACGCCGCCGATGCCGTGATCCCACAGCTCGCCGAGGAAGACTTCGAGCTCGACGAAAAGCAGAAGACCGTCGTCCTCACCGAAGAGGGCAACGAGAAGGTCGAAGCCATCATGCAGGAGCGCGGGCTGCTCGGCGAAGGCCAGTCGCTCTACGATCCGCAATCGGTCGGCCTCGTGCATCACGTCAACCAGGCGCTGCGGGCCCATAAGCTGTTTCTGAAGGACCGCGACTACATCGTGAAAGCCAACAAGGTGATCATCATCGATGAGTTCACCGGCCGCATGATGGAGGGCCGGCGCTATGGCGATGGTCTGCACCAGGCGCTGGAGGCGAAGGAAAGCGTCGAGATCCAGCCGGAGAACCAGACGCTCGCGAGCGTGACGTTCCAGAACTACTTCCGCCTCTACGACAAGCTGGCGGGGATGACCGGTACGGCGCTGACCGAGGCGGAGGAGTTCCAGTCGATCTACGGGCTCGACGTGGTCGAGATCCCGACCAACCTGCCCATCGCCCGGCAGGACGACGACGATCAGGTCTATCGCACGGCCACGGAGAAGTCGGAGGCCATCGTCGAGGCCATCGCCGATGCGGTGCGCCGCGGCCAGCCGGTTCTCGTCGGCACGACCTCGATCGAGAAGTCCGAGCAGCTCTCGGCGATGCTGAAGGACAAGCGCCTCCTCAACACCATCGGTGAGCGGCTAAAGGCCGAGCGCCAACGCATCTCGGAAGCCAAGCCCGCCGAGCAGGAGCGGATGGCCGACCGGGTGCGCGAGATCGAGGCGATGGTCAGCTATCTCGGGGACATCGCGAAGCACGGCGGGATCCCCCACCAGGTGCTCAACGCCCGCTATCACGAGCAGGAAGCACAGATCGTCGCCCAAGCCGGCCGCCCCGGCACGGTGACCATCGCGACCAACATGGCCGGCCGCGGAACCGACATTAAGCTCGGCGGCAATGCCGAGATGCTGATCGCCGATGCCATCGCCAACGCACCGGAAGACCAGCACGCCGAGATCGCGGCGCGCATCGAGGGCGAAGTTGAAGAGGGCAAGGCCAGGGCGCTGTCCGCAGGCGGGCTCTGGGTGCTCGGCACCGAACGGCACGAGAGCCGGCGGATCGACAACCAGCTCCGCGGCCGCTCGGGCCGTCAGGGCGACCCGGGGCGTTCGAGCTTCTTCCTGAGCCTTCAGGACGACCTGATGCGCATCTTCGGCTCGGATCGCCTCGACAGCATGCTGCAGCGGCTCGGGCTCGAGGAGGGCGAGGCCATCGTCCACCCCTGGGTCAACAAGGCGATCGAGAAGGCGCAGGGCAAGGTCGAGGCGCGCAACTTCGACATGCGCAAGAACCTGCTCAAGTTCGACGACGTCATGAACGACCAGCGCAAGACGATCTTCGAGCAGCGTCGCGAGATCATGGAGGCGGATGATCTGTCGGATACCGTGCGCGACATGCGCCATACGGTGATCGAAGAGATGGTCGCCCGCCACGTGCCCAAGAAAGCCTATGCCGAGCAGTGGGACACCGAAGGCCTCGCCGCGGAAGTACGGGAAACGCTGGTGGCCGATTATCCGGTCGTGGCCTGGGCCGACGAAGAGGGTGTGGACGACGAGGTCCTGCTCGAGCGCCTGACCGAGGCGGCCGACGAGCATATGGTGACCAAGGAAGAGCAGGTCGGTGGAGAGACACTGCGCCAGGTCGAGAAATCGGTCCTGCTTCAGATCCTCGACCATCATTGGCGTGAGCATCTCGTGATGCTGGATCAGCTGCGCTCGGTGATCGGTCTGCGTGGCTATGCCCAGCGCGATCCGCTGAACGAGTACAAATCCGAGGCCTTCCAGCTCTTCGAGAGCTTGCTCGCGCGGCTGCGGACCGATGTGACCCGGCAGCTCGCCGCTATCCGCGTGCTGAGCTCCGAAGAGCAGGCCGAACGCGAGCGCGCCATGGCTGTGGCGGAGGCCGAGATGCGCCGCCGTGCGGAGGAAGCCGCCGCGGCTGCCAGCCTGGGGGCCGCAGCCCTCGCAGGCACGGGGATGAGCGGCGATCCAGCCCTCGGCGCCGCACGCCAGATCCCGACGCAACCGAAGATGAGCGTCGCCGCCGAGCCGGAGGGCGGTGTCGACGTCATGGCGCGTGAGATCGATCCAAATGACCCGAGCACCTGGGGCAAGGTTGGCCGCAACGCCCCCTGCCCCTGCGGCTCGGGCAAGAAGTACAAGCACTGCCACGGGCGCTTCTTCTAACCGATCGACACGACCGATGACGCGCTCGCGGGCTCGGCCTCTGCCCGGCCCGCAGCCGTTTTTCTCCAGAGAGCCCCTGCGACACCACTGCGGCGCTTTTCACGTCACCAGTAGCAGACAAATAACCCAACGCACCGATGGTCTGCGTCAGTATGAGGCGCGCGTGACCCTGGACCCATGGGGTTGGTCGGTCTAATTGGCGCGTAGCGAGAGATGAGGCGACGCGCTGAGCGGGCGGATCGCACACTAGCAGGAGCTTTGGCATGGCCGAGACCGAGACCGAACACGACGACGGGCGACGCGATTTTCTGTTCGTGGCCACTGCGGCGACGGCGACTGTCGTCGGCGGTGCCACGGTTTGGCCGCTGGTCGATCAGATGAACCCGTCGGCCGACGTTCTCGCGCTCAGCAAGATTCGCACTGACATCGGCGATGTGGCCGAGGGCAGTCAGGTCCGCGTCCTCTGGCAGGGCAAACCGGTCTTCATCCGCCACCGCACGGCCGAAGAGATCGAGGAGGCCCGCTCCGTGGCGCTGACAGACCTTAAGGATCCACAGTCCGATGAGGAGCGCGCGCTTGACGAGGAAGGCAAGTACCTCGTGATGCTCGGCGTCTGCACCCATCTTGGCTGCGTGCCGCTAGGCGATGGTGCAGGCGACTACAATGGCTGGTTCTGCCCCTGCCATGGCTCGCACTACGACACCTCAGGCCGCATCCGCCGCGGCCCTGCCCCGCGCAACCTGGATGTGCCGGCTGTGGCGCGCATCGACGAAACCACTATCGAGATCGGCTGAGGAGGAAATTTCCAATGTCCGGTATTCCGCAGGACCACTACGAGCCGCATACCAAGGCCGAGAAATGGGTCGATGATCGCCTGCCGATCATCCGTCTGGCGTTTGACTTCATCGCCTTCCCGACGCCGAAGAACCTGAACTGGATGTGGATCTGGGGCGTGATGCTCACGGTCTTCCTGATGATCCAGATCGTCACCGGCATCGTGCTCGTCATGCACTACACGGCGCATGTCGACACGGCCTTCGCCTCCGTTGAGCACATCATGCGCAACGTGAACGGTGGCTGGTTGATCCGCTACATTCATATGAACGGCGCGTCCTTCTTCTTTATCGCCGTCTATGCCCACATTTTCCGCTCGCTTTACTACGGCTCCTACAAGGCCCCGCGCGAGATCACCTGGATCATCGGTATCCTGATCTATCTGCTGATGATGGGCACGGCTTTCATGGGCTACGTGCTGCCCTGGGGCCAGATGTCCTTCTGGGGCGCCACCGTGATCACCGGCCTCTTCTCGGCTCTGCCGCTGATCGGTGAGCCGCTGCAGACCTGGCTTGTCGGCGGTCCGTCGGTGGACAACGCGACGCTGACGCGCTTCTTCGCGCTCCACTATCTGATGCCGTTCCTGATCCTCGGCCTCACGGTCGTGCACATCTGGGCCTTCCACACGACGGGCAACAACAACCCGGACGGTGTGAGCATCCGTAAGGACAATGTGGATACGACCAAGCGCGACACCGTGCCGTTCCACCCGTTCTACACGATCAAGGACATGTACGCGCTCGTGCTCTTCCTGCTGCTCTTCGCGGCGGTCGTGTTCTTCATGCCGAACTACCTGGGCCACCCCGATAACTATGTTGAGGCCAACCCGCTGGTGACGCCCGCGCATATCGTGCCGGAGTGGTACTTCCTGCCCTTCTACGCGATGCTGCGCGCCATCGACTTCGACATCCTGTTCATCGACAGTAAGCTCGGTGGCGTGATCGCGATGTTCGGCTCCATTGTCATCATGGCGCTGGCGCCCTGGACGGACACGAGCCGCGTTCGCTCGGCCAAGTACCGTCCGCAGCTCCGGATCTACTTCTGGATCCTGGTGGTCGACTTTTTCGTCCTGATGTGGGCTGGGGCGATGCCGGCGGAGGGTTTGATTCCGACGATCTCGCTGATCGGCACGATCTACTGGTTCGCCTACTTCCTGGTGATCCTGCCGCTGCTCGGCATTCTCGAGACGCCGGAGCCGCAGCCGACGACCGTGGAGGAGGCTTTCAAGCAGGAGCATCCCGACGCCCCGGCCATCGGCCACAACGGCGGCTTCATCGTCGGCACCGGTTCCGGCCAGACGGCCGGCGTGGGCCCGACCCTCGGCAATGGCAACGGCGCTGGCAGCGCCACGCCGGCCGAGTGATCGGTCCAGGCACCTGAAAGGAGTGACCCCAATGTTCCGCAAGACGCTTAGCGCGGCCCTCCTCTCTGCTGCTGTCGCCCTTCCCGGGGCGGCGGTCGCGGCGGGCGCCGGCGGCGAAGTGACGGATGTCAACTTCAGCTTCGAAGGCCCGTTCGGCTCGTTCGACCGCTTCCAGCTGCAGCGCGGCTTCCAGATCTACCAGAACGTCTGTTCCGGCTGCCACGGCATGCAGTATGTGTCCTTCCGTGCGCTCGGTGAGCCGGGCGGTCCGGAGTTCCCGGACGAGCAGGTCCGCGCCATCGCGGCGGAGTACATGGTCGAGGACAAGCACACGGGCGAGATGCGCGAGGGCAAGCCCTCGGACAACTTCCCGCTGAACGACGCTCTCGGCGCGCCGGATCTCTCACTGATGGCTAAGGCGCGAGCGGGCTTCCATGGCCCCTATGGCACCGGCGTGAGCCAGCTCGTAAACGGCATGGGCGGCCCGGAGTACATCTACTCGCTCCTCACCGGCTACACCGGCGAAGAGGTCGAGCAGGCAGGCGCCATCCTCTACGAGAACCCGGTGATGGCCGGGGGCTACATCAGCATGGCACCGCCGCTCTGGGGCGATGACGTCGAATACACTGTCTTCGGTGATGGGGACGGCTATGTCCCCCCCGAGGCAACGCTCGAGCAGGAAGCCAAGGACGTGGCCGCCTTCCTGATGTGGGCCGCCGAGCCGAAGCTGGTGGAGCGCAAGGAAGCGGGCGTGCGCAACGTGCTGATGCTCGTCGTGCTCGCTGTGCTTCTCTACTTCACCAACAAGCAGATCTGGGCCTCGGTGAAGGGCAAGGAGCACTAACCACGCCCATCTCCGCGTAAGACAAGACACGCCCCCGCTGGTCCTGCCATCGGGGGTTTTTCGTTGGTGCACCCACGCCCAGAGGACCGGGGCGCGCTGTCAGTCCGCCGAGGCCCGATGCACCACCTCGAACCACTCGCAGAGGATCTCCCGCTCCTCATGCCAATCGAGGCCAAGCGCCGCGGCTCGCGCGCCATAATGAGCCCCAAGCTCGCGCCGCAGCGTCTCCAGCGAGCCATCCCACTCACCATAGTCCCGAGCAAAACCGGCATCGAGCGCATCGAAGCGGCAGAGCGACAGCGCCACGGTGCGCACGACACAGACAGCGGCACCGCCCCCATCCAGAACCACCGAGAAGCTGCCGATCGGCGGAGGCCCGAGATCGGCGGCAAAGTCCTCCGGCAGCGCCGAGGTCGCGGTCTTGCGCCCCGAGAGGATGGCAGCCGCACCAAGATCGGCCGAGCCCGCCGTATCCCCGATCCGCATCACGTCATAGAAGCGCGCGTCCACGGGTGTGGTGGACAGTGCCATAAACCCGCGCCAGAGCGCCGCGGTCGAGCCTGCCAGATCTCCGATCATCCTCGCCTCCTTCATGCCGCCTGCGCCACCGGCACCCTTGCCCTCAACGGGCCGAGATGCTTTCACCGGGCTCGGGCCTATGCTGCCCTGCCGCAGGCCCGAGCGCGAGACCTCAGACGCAACGGCTCGCCCCAAAGAACCGGACCGCCGCCATGTCGCTCAACTCTTTCGGCCATCTCTTCCGCGTCACCACATGGGGCGAGAGCCACGGCCCCGCCCTCGGCGCCACGGTCGACGGCTGCCCCCCCGGCGTCCCGGTCGAGGCTGGCGCCCTGCAGCACTGGCTCGACCGCCGCAAACCCGGACAGAGCCGCTACACCACCCAGCGGCGCGAGGCAGATGAGGTCGAGATTCTGTCAGGCGTCTTCGAGGGGCTCAGCACCGGCACGCCGATCCAGCTGATGATCCGCAATGCCGACCAGCGCTCCAAGGACTACGGTGACATCGCCACCAAGTTCCGCCCAGGCCATGCGGACTACACCTATTGGGTCAAATACGGGATCCGCGACTATCGCGGTGGCGGGCGCAGCTCTGCCCGCGAAACGGCCGCCCGCGTCGCCGCCTCGGGCATCGCCCGCGCGGCCCTGGCCGCACTCGCGCCCGAGCTCACGATCCGCGGCGCCCTGGTCCAACTTGGTCCCCACCACATCGATCGCCGCGCCTGGGACTGGGAGGAGGTCGACCGCAACCCCTTCTTCTCCCCCTCCGCCCAAGACGCCGCCGCCTGGGCCGACTACCTCGACGGGCTGCGCAAATCGGGCGACAGCGTCGGTGCCGTGATCGAGATCACCGCCTCAGGTGTGCCCGCCGGCCTCGGCGCGCCCATCTACGGCAAGCTCGACACCGACCTCGCCGCCGCGATGATGAGCATCAATGCCGTCAAGGGCGTCGAGATCGGGGACGGCTTTGCGGCCGCCGCCCTCACCGGCAGCGCGAATGCCGATGAGATCACCATGGGTCCAGACGGCCCCGCCTTTGCCGAGAACCACGCCGGCGGCATCCTGGGCGGCATCTCCACAGGCCAAGACGTCGTGGTGCGCTTCGCCGTCAAACCCACCTCCTCGATCCTCACCCCGCGACGCACGATCGATATCGCCGGGCAGGAGAGCGAGATCGTCACCAAAGGCCGTCACGACCCCTGCGTCGGCATCCGGGCTGTGCCCGTCGGCGAGGCGATGATGGCCTGCGTGTTGTTGGATCACCTCCTCCTGCACCGCGGCCAAGTCGGCGAGAACCGCGGCCGGATCGGCGACAACCGTGTCTGACAACGCCACAAGGCCGATCACCCGGCCGGCGCGGTCGGGCGATATCCCAGCTCTCATCGCTCTTGCCCGCGCCGCCTATGCCCCCTTTGTGCCGCGCCTTGGGGGACAGGAACCGCCTGCAATGCACCCTGATTTCGCCACCCTGATCGCCCGCGGTGTGCTGCGTGTCATCGACGGCACCCGCGGCCCCATCGCCTATATCGCCGCTTATGCCGAGGACGGCGCCTGGTTCGTCGAGAACATCGCCGTCGCCCCTGAGGCCCAAGGCCGCGGCCTTGGACGGGCGCTGCTCACCGCTACAGAAACCGAAGCGCGCGCAGCAGGCCAGAGCATCATCCGCCTCTTCACCAATGTCGTGATGACAGAGAACCAGGCCCTCTACACCCGCCTCGGCTATCGTGAGACCGGCCGCCGCCCCTATGGCCCGGTCACCATCGTCGACTTCGAAAAAGCGCTCACACCCAGAGGCTAGGGAGCCCCACCCATGACCATCAAGGCCGCCATCTTCGACGTCTTCGGCACAGTGGTCGACTGGCGACGCGGCGTGGCCGAGGCCGTCGCCCCCGTCTTCGCCGCCAAAGGGATCGAGGACGACGCTTATGCCTTCGCCGATGCCTGGCGCCAGGAATACCAACCCGCGATGGAAGGGGTGCGCAGCAATGCCCGTCCCTACACGCCGCTCGACATCCTGCACCGCGAAAACCTCGACCGCGTGCTCGAAGCCCGAGGCCTCGCCGACGCCTTTGACGAAGCAGAGCGTGCGGCCCTCAACCAGGCCTGGGAGAAGCTGCCCGCCTGGCCCGACAGCGTGCCGGGCATCGCGCGCCTGCGCGCCACCCTCCTCGTCGCGCCCTGCTCCAACGGCTCGATCGCGCTCATGAGCCGTCTGGCCCGCTTCGCCGGCCTCTCCTGGGACGCTATCCTCGGGGCCGATGTAGCGCTG